>JBCBSN010000198.1:0-8715 GCA_039819225.1 Bacteroidota bacterium
CCTTGTTACAGCGCTAATCATAATTTGCAAAAAGTATAGGAATAGGGGATTTTAGTAATGTAATATACGGATTTTCGGAAAAGTATATGGAATCATTGGTTTTGGTTTGGAATTGACTTTAAGAATAGTCATCTACTTTCCAAATTGAAATTTGGCTTTCATCAGATTGCCTTCCAAACCATTGGAGACCAAAACTTCTGGTAGGGAATCGTGTTTTAATAATTGAAAATAGGTTTGCAAAAAAGCATAACAAAAATGAGGGATAAGACTTAGACAGGCTATTAAATCCAAAAAGAAAGGAGAATAGGGCAAAAACCTACCTCGAAACAAAAAGCTCACCGGTCCCTCTTCCAATTGATTCAAAAAATGTGGGCTCATAGCCTGCACGGCTTCTTTGGGAATGGGCGCGGCAGCATATGGGTAAATACAACTCCGGCCAGGGCAAAGCCCTTAAAGGCATCTATAATCTCGATAAAATCAGAGGTCATTGTAACCTTAGGATTGGTCTAGGGCATGCTTCCCAGGGTATGGTATGAATATAACCGTCAGAAGAGGAAATTGTTACGGTAGTATTGTTGATGGGGAGGGTGCAAGTTGATGCCGTGTTCTTACTCATGCCCACCGGTTAAGTGCTGGAGGTATTGCCATATTGAGTCAAAACGACCCAACAATTAGTCTGGAAATGGTTGCCTGATATTTTCGATATCATAAACAGTACCCGATCAAAAGATATACGTACCTTAAGAGATCAATATAATACCCGATGATTCGAAGAAAATTTATGGGAACCTTGGCCTTGGGTTCCATTTCCTTGGCCTTTGGGTCGGCCAAGACCCGTAATTCCCAAAAAAGCGTATCCCCTTTGCGTACCGAAGGGAGCTTACGTTTTTTACAGTTTACCGATACCCATGTTTTGGAGGACAAGGACAGCCCTAAACATATGGAGCTATTTCTGGAAAAGGCCCGTGAGGTAATCCCGGAACCGGACGTCATCTTTCATACAGGGGACGTCATTATGGACGCCCTGGAAATACAGGATCGGAACAAGGTCTCGCACCAATGGAAATTATGGCATTCCCTAAAGAAGGCCCTGCCCGGAAAGGTACATTATGCCATAGGCAACCATGACATATGGGGCGGTGGGCCCAGATCCGATGCGATGTATGGGAAAAAATGGGCTTTGGAAGAGATGGAACTGCAGCATAGGTTTTATAGCTTCAACAGGGGTCCATGGAAGTTTGTTGTGCTGGACAGTACCCAAACGAAGGGGGATACGTGGTATACCGCTTTTATCGATGATGTACAAAAGGAGTGGTTAATTGATGAACTGGACAACACCGATCCACAGACCAACGTTATGATAGTGTCCCATATTCCCATTTTGTCGACCAGTATTTTTGATTGGGCAAAATCAGAAAACGGACTATGGAGCGTATCCGGGGGGTTAATGCATTCCGATTCTCACGATGTTCGTGCCATTTTACGGAACTATCCCCAGGTGAGGCTTTGCATTAGCGGCCATTTGCACTTATTGGATAAAATGAGTTATGACGGTATTGATTATTTGGGATCAGGTGCCGTAAGCGGTAGTTGGTGGCGTTCGGAAACGTTTCACGGCACCCAATGCGGTTTTTCCGTTTTTGATTTGTATCCTGATGGTAGCTATAAAAGAACGTATTACGAATATGAATGGCAATAGGCCTGCGGTCTTACCATAGAATGGATATGTCATTGGGGCATGATTGAAGGAAAAGGGCTCTTTGCACTGTCTTATCCGAACCTTATTTTGTGAAGACCATATCCGTTTTTAAAACCTGTAGCCTAGTGAATTGCCTGGACAGTAGACCTCTAAACCCTCACACCGCCACGGCCGCCTTAATATGGGGATGAGGGTCGTAATCCAACAAGGTAAAATCGTTAAAAGTAAACCCAAAGATGTCTTTTATTTCTGGGTTGAGCACCATTTTAGGTAGCGGTCTACTATCCCGGCTCAACTGTAGTTTTGCCTGTTCCAAATGGTTGGTATAGATATGGGCATCCCCGAAGGTGTGGATAAATTCCCCTGTGGCATAACCGCAAACCTGGGCCATCATAAGGGTAAACAAGGCATAGGAGGCAATATTGAAGGGAACCCCCAAAAAAATATCCGCACTGCGCTGGTACAGTTGGCAGGACAATTTTCCATCCGCTACATAAAACTGAAAAAAAGCATGGCAGGGGGGGAGGGCCGCCTTGCCGTTGGCCACATTTTCGGCAAAGGATTTTGAAGTGTCCGGCAGAACACTGGGGTTCCAGGCGGAGACCAGCATACGCCTGCTGTCCGGGTTGTACTTTAGAGAATGTACTATTTGCTTGATTTGGTCTATCTCCTCGCCATTCCAATTGCGCCATTGGTGCCCGTAGACCGGGCCCAGATCCCCGTTTTCATCTGCCCATTCGTTCCAGATGCGAACCCCGTTTTCCTGAAGATAGCCTACGTTGGTATCCCCCTTTAAAAACCATAGCAGCTCATGGATAATGGACTTTAGATGCAGTTTTTTGGTGGTCACCATCGGGAAGCCTTTACTGAGGTCAAAACGCATTTGGTGGCCAAAAACGCTTAGGGTTCCCGTTCCGGTGCGATCCTGTTTTTGATGACCGCTTTCCAGAACATATTGTAGTAAGTCATGGTATTGTTTCATAAGCCCCTTTGCCATTAAAAGATAAATTTTTACAAAAAGAGTGTAGCGAAATTAACAAAACATAATAGTATTCGCCGGGGAGCCCTTTCGTGAATTATCAAAAAAATATTAACCAAGGCATAAAAATGGGGACTTATCCCAAAATCATCCCGGCAATGGTGGCAGAGAACAGTGAGGCAATGGTTCCGCCAATAAGTGCTTTAATTCCAAATTCGGAGAGGGTTTTCCGTTGCCCCGGGGCCAGGGAGCCGATCCCCCCGATTTGGATCCCTATGGAGGCAAAGTTGGCAAAGCCACACAGCATATAGGTGGCCATGATAATAGACTTATTATAGGCGAAATGTGGGCTATGGGTAATCTCTTTAAGTTGCGCCAATTGCGCATAGCCCACAAATTCACTGGCGGCCAGTTTAATTCCCAGCAGTTGCCCCATAAGCATTATATCTTCCTTGGCCACCCCAATGAGCCACATAAGCGGGGCAAATAAAGTTCCCAAAATGGCCTCCAGGGAAAGTGCTTCATAATCACTATGCCGGGCAATCCATGCATTAAGGGATCCCAGCTGGCCTATAAATTCCAAAATACCATTAAGCATAGCTATTACGGCCAAAAAAACCAAAAGCATGGCTCCAACGTTAAGTGCCAATTTTAGCCCTTCAGTTGTTCCGTTTGCCAGGGCATCCAGGAGGTTAGATCCTATTTTTTCCGAAGACACATGCACGCTGGTATTTACGGCTTCGGTCTGGGGATATAGGATTTTGGAAACCACAATGGCCCCGGGTGCAGCCATGACCGATGCGGCCAATAAATGTTTGGCGAATACCAATTTTAGAGCCTCGCTTTCACCACCCAGAAAATCGATATAGGCACCCAATACCGCACCGGCCACGGTGGCCATACCACCTATCATGACCAAAAGGATCTCGGACTTGTTCATACGTTCCAAGTAAGCCTTGATCAGTAAGGGTGCCTCGGTCTGTCCCAAAAAGATGTTGCCGGCTACGCTTAAACTTTCGGCCCCGGAAATACCTAGGGTCTTGGTCAATAGCCAGGCCAGGGCTTGTACCACCCTTTGAATAATGCCCATGTAGAATAAAAGGGAAGTTAAGGCGGAAAAAAAGATGATGGTGGGAAGCACTTGAAAGGCGAAGATGTAGCCAAATGTATTGGTGTCTACCACTAAACCTTCAAAAAGAAACTTGCTGCCTACCTTGGTAAATTCCAATATCTGAATAAAGATTCTTCCTATTTGCTCAAATAATAGTTGTACAAAGGGCACTTTAAGCACAGCAATGGCGATAATCAATTGTAGGGAAATGCCTATCCCTACGGTTTTCCAACGTATGGCCTTTCGGTTGGAACTAAAGAGAAAGGCCAATAACACCAATACGGCCATACCTAAAACGCCACGCCAGAAAGATTCCAATGAAAATCCGCTGTTGGGTTTGATTATTTGCTTATTCTGGGAAGTAATATCGTTGATGATCGTAGTATCCGGAACAAGGGAAAGGGTGTCTTGGGAAGCAATGGTTTGGGAAAGTACGGGAAGCGCAAGGAGGGAAACGAGCAAAAACAGCCTATACTTTTTTCCCATCAAGAGTGTTTATGGTTTCCGTTTGGAAATTTCGTCCCGGAGCTTCGCGGCTTTTTCGTAGTCTTCGTTCACTACGGCCTTGTCCAATTCTTTATGGAGTTCCTCCAGGGAAAGTTCCTGGTACATGCCACTGGTTGAAGAGGAGTCTATTTCCACGGTTTCTCCTTCTTCCTGAAGTATTTCGTCCACCATAATACTATCATCGTTCTCTTCCTTGTCCTTGTCCTTGGCGGAGAATTTAAGGAATATTCCAGCTTTGTCCAAGATGGTCTTATAGGTGAAAATTGGTGCATTAAATCGCAGTGCCAGGGCAATGGCATCACTGGTGCGGGCATCGATGATCTCCTCTATCTTGTCCCGTTCGCAAATTATACTGGAATAGAATACTCCATCCACCAGCTTGTGGATAATAACCTGTTTTACGACAATATCGAACCGATCGGCAAAATTCTTAAAGAGGTCGTGCGTAAGGGGGCGAGGGGGTTTTATCTCCTTTTCCAATGCTATGGCTATGGACTGTGCCTCAAAGGCACCGATAACAATAGGCAACTTGCGATCGCCTTCCACTTCGTTCAAAATAAGGGCGTAAGCTCCGTTTTGGGTCTGACTATAGGATATCCCTTTTATTTTTAATCGGACTAGACTCATAAATAATATTAAGCCTTGTAAGGCCGTTATACCCAAAGGAATACAGTTTTGAACAGCCCTTTAAGAGATACAAATTAACAAAATTTAGCCGTTCTGGGCCTTAAATTCCTTTAATTTTTCGATGAGTTCGGGAACCACCTCAAAGGCATCCCCCACAATGCCATAATCCGCTGCCTTAAAAAAAGGAGCCTCAGGATCTATATTGATGACCACTTTGGTCTTGGAGGCGCTGACTCCGGCAAGATGTTGTATGGCCCCGGAAATTCCGATAGCAACATACAGATTGCTTGCAACGGGTTTCCCGGTTTGGCCCACATGTTCCCCATGAGACCTCCATCCCATGTCGGAGACCGGTTTGGAGCAAGCTGTAGCGGCACCAAGAATATCGGCCAATTCTTCTATCATCCCCCAATTTTCTGGGCCTTTTAGTCCTCTTCCTCCGGAAACTACGATATCCGCGTCGGCAATGGTGGCCTTTCCGGCTACTTTATCAACCTCAACGGACCTCACTGAAAAATGGGCATCTTCCAAAGCTGGTTCAAATTCCACCACAGTGGCGCTCACTTTGTTTTCGGTTATGCCAAAAGCATTGTTGGAAACACCGACTATTTTGATCGGCGTACTTATTTGGGTATGTGCAAAACCTTTATTGCTAAAAGCGGTCCTTTTTACGATAAAGGGATCTGTGCTTTCAGGGGCGGCCACGGCATTGGGCACATACCCCGCACCCAGCGTACCGGTCAAAATAGAAACCATAAACTTGCTATCGGCACTGGAACCAACAATGATTACACTTGCATTTTCCTGTTTTACCGCCTGGGCGATGGAAGCGGCAAAGGCTTGGGCGTTGAAGGTTTTTAATCGCTCATCGGAAACTCGCAATACCTTTTCTATTCCATGATTGCCCAGACTTTCGGCGTCATTGGCGTTAAATGTGATGGCCATGGCCGATGTGCCCATCTGCTTGGCGACCTCACTGGCATAGGAAGCCGTTTCAAAGGCATTTTTCTTGAATTTTCCGTTTTCGGATTCGGTATATACTAAGACTGACATAGGTATTATCAATTTTAAATATCCAAATTCCAGATCACTACTTTTAGAAAGAAATTATAGAGATTGGAATTTGTTGTTTGGAATTTTATGGTTTAGATGACTTTTGCCTCGTTATGCAAAAGGGATATTAGTTCGCTCACGTTATGGGAATCCACCAGTTTCACGGGCCCTTTGGGTGCGGGTCTTTCAAACCGAATATCTTGGGTGCCATGAGAGGCTTGTTTGGGTTCTACCACGTTCAAAGGTTTTTTTCGCGCCATCATAATTCCCCTCATATTGGGAATCTTCAATTCGCTCTCCTCTACCAAACCTTTTTGTCCGCCTACTACCAAGGGCAAAGAGGTCTCCAAAGTTTCCTTGCCGCCATCTATTTCGCGTATAGCGGTAGCCGTATCGCCATGGATCTCCAGACCAATACAGGTATTCACAAAGTTCATACCCAATAGGGTGGCCAAGATTCCGGGAACCATGCCCCCATTATAGTCAATGGACTCCCTTCCAGCGATAATAAGATCGTAACCGCCATCCTTGATTACCTCGGCCAATTGATGCGCCACAAAAAGACCATCTATAGGAACCGCGTTGATACGTATAGCCTCGTCTGCTCCAATGGCCAGTGCCTTTCTCATGGTAGGTTCCACTGAGGCCTCGCCCACTGTGGCAATGTGTACGGTGGCCCCTTGTTTTTCCTTGAACCACATGGCTCGGGTCAATCCAAATTCGTCATTGGGATTAATGACAAATTGGACTCCGCTGGTGTCAAATTTTGTATCGTCCTCGGCAAAATTGATTTTCGAAGTGGTATCCGGGACATTACTTATACATACGATTATTTTCATTCTTGTTTCGAATTTTGAAATCCGCACGAAGATACTGATAAATTTCTGAAAATACTATGCATGCATAGTATTTTTATGATCTTTTTTTGATTCCATTCTTCCCCGGTTTGCCATATAATTTCCTATTTTTGCGTGCATTTGAAAATTCATTCATGAAAACCATACAGTTTAGAGAGGCCATAGCCGAGGCGATGTCCGAAGAAATGCGAAACGACGAGTCCATTTATCTTATGGGCGAGGAGGTTGCCGAGTATAACGGAGCCTACAAGGCATCAAAGGGCATGTTGGATGAATTTGGCCCGGAGCGCGTACTTGATACCCCAATATCCGAGTTGGGCTTCGCAGGTATAGGCGTGGGGTCTGCCATGAATGGAAATAGGCCCATTATTGAGTTTATGACTTTCAATTTTGCCCTGGTAGGTATAGATCAGATTATCAATAATGCCGCAAAGATTCGACAAATGTCCGGTGGCCAGTTTAACTGCCCCATCGTATTTAGAGGGCCAACGGCATCGGCCGGTCAATTGGCGGCCACCCATTCCCAAGCTTTTGAGAGTTGGTATGCCAATTGTCCGGGATTAAAGGTCGTGGTCCCTTCCAATCCCAGGGATGCCAAAGGTCTTTTAAAATCGGCCATTCGGGACAATGACCCTGTAATCTTTATGGAGTCGGAGCAAATGTACGGTGATAAGGGGGAAGTTCCGGAAGGGGAGTATAGTATCCCTTTGGGTGTTGCGGATATTCGCAGGGATGGCACAGATGTGACCATTGTGTCCTTTGGCAAGATTATCAAGGAGGCGGACAAGGCCGCAGAGGAATTGGCAAAAGAAGGTATCGACTGCGAGATTATCGATCTTAGAACGGTAAAACCCATGGATTCAGAAACCATATTCAATTCGGTGAAGAAGACCAATAGGCTGGTTATCCTGGAAGAGGCTTGGCCCTTTGGAAATGTGGCCACGGAAATTACCTATCAGGTACAATCCACCATATTCGATTATTTGGACGCTCCTATTATAAAGATCAATACTGCGGACACCCCGGCCCCATATTCTCCCGTTTTGTTGGAAGAATGGCTTCCCGGTCATGACGATGTTGTGGCCGCCGTTAAAAAAGTGTTATACCAATAGGGAAGTCCTCAAACTGGAACTATCTTGGCTTCGCCGACCGTAGGTTGACGAAGCTTTTTTGTTGTTCCCGAAGCGATTAGATACGGCAAGACATAGCATTGCATGAGAAAAGTAATTTTCCCCATATTCCTTTTTTTCTCCCTGTTCTCTTTCTCACAGACAAAGGTTGGTGGCTTGGTACTGGATGATTCCGGAAAACCCGTTGCTTTTGCCAATGTCATCTTTAAGAATTCCTCGGTAGGCACTATCACCAACGATAATGGTCGTTTCTATTTAGAATCCGATGATAGCCATGATACGCTTGTGGTTTCCTTTATAGGCTATGACCCTCGAGAGATTCCCCTTGCCGCTAAGGTAACCTACCAAATGCAAGTAGTGCTTATGGAATCCGCTGAGCAACTGGACGAGGTGGTGGTGTTTTTTGGAAAGCAACCCAAAAAGAACAATCCAGCGGTAGAAATATTAAAAAAAATCTGGGCCAAGAAAAGGGAAAATGGACTGCGAAAGTTTAGGCAGTACCAATACGATAAGTATGAAAAGGTAGAGTTTGATTTGAACACCATAGATAGTGCCCTAATGAAGAGTAGAATATTCAAGGGGCTGGAATTCGTATTCAAGGATCTGGATACTTCCCGGATCACGGGCAAGACCTATTTGCCCATATTCCTGAACGAAACCTTTTCCAAGGTACACGGCGATAATATCCTAGATCAGGAAAAGGAAGAGGCAATAAGGGCCTGATTATTCTCAAAACCGGAATTCTTGTTGCC
>JBCBSN010000199.1:0-8685 GCA_039819225.1 Bacteroidota bacterium
CCTTCTGAACATAATAGATAACTCAGCCTCAACTAATCTATTTTCACCAAAGACATAGCCATTAAAAGAACGGAAATAATCAACCCTATTTGTGCGTGCTATTTTTTCTTTATTAATGGAAAACAATTCATATGAACCAAAATTTTTATCGGATAAACCCATCCCAGATTGCGGATTATCCCATTTCAATGACTCTGAATTCATATTAAACATATCTGTGAATTTGTCTAGCTTTATAGAAAGGGGCTTGATTATCTCAAAAACAAGATTTGAAATATCGATATCATCTTTGGTAAGGTTTCTTTTATTTTTCACCCCAATCTCCTTCCTGAACAATTCAATTTCCTTGTCCAAATCATCTGGTTCCGAAATATCTTCCCCATGGATTCCCTTGAGCATAATTTCAAAGGAGCTTTTAACCGTTCCGGAAACCATTTCAACTAGGGGAATCACTTCTCCATTATCGGCCTGCGCCAATGCCGCGTAATACGCTCCCCTATCCTCCTGCTTTATTACCGAAATCGGATAATCTCGTTTTAACAAAATAAAATTCGTTAGTAATCGGGTCATACGGCCGTTGCCATCGTCAAACGGATGGATTTCTACAAACTTGTGATGAAACAATGTAGCCAATACTACCGGGTGAACGTCCGGTTCGTCCATAGCTAGGGTATACCATTGTATTAATCCCTGCATCTTGGCCAGGGTCTCTTCGGGACTGGCATAGTAATGAATCTCCCCTGTGGCGGTCCTCACGTGGTTGGATTGTGTTTTATATCGCCCCGTACGGACTATCTTTCGTGTAGGTTCACCTTCTTGTGTCTCCGCTGGATTAAAAAAATCATCTCCTAAAACCAATTTATGTAGTGCTCGAATATCTACCTCGGAAAGCTTCCTATCTTCCTTGACCAAACCCAATAACAAATCGATTGCCTGGTTATGGCCCTTAATATCCAAAGCATCCTTTAAAGGTTTGCCTTTTGCCGTAATACCTTCCATAAGCAAAGACACTGTTTCCCCCCGTGTAAAGGAATTTCCCTCAATGGCATTGGAGTTATAATTCCAGTCCAACCGTAGTTTTTGGAAAATCCTGCCCTCCAAATCTTTCGAAAAAGGTCGCAGGGAGTCCACCTCCATTTTAAGTGCGGTAAGTTCCTTTAAGATAGGAAGTGCTTTGCTTAACTTAATTAAATCTTCCATTGATCGAACAACTTACTTTCAAATTTGTAGCGTATTTATAGTATTAGGCAAGGTAAAATTATGCAAACTCTCACGATTTATTGGCACTAGAGCAAATTGGCCAATCACAAACCACAACCAGGAATGCATCCTTTTAGCTATCCTTTACGGAACAATGCCACTGGATATGCCCTAATGATATTCGGCAAAAAGCTCCGTGGCCTTATTAAAAGCCGCTTCAAAAGCCATCCAGTTGACGCCGGAATCCATCCTTGCAGCGGTAAAGTAGGACAGCATTTTTTCTGTGGGCATGTTACCGGTAAGCTCGTCCTTGGCCATAGGACATCCTCCAAAACCTTGTACGGCACCATCAAATCGAACACAACCTGCCCTAAAAGCAGCATCTACCTTTTCATGCCATTGGGAAGGGTTGGTATGCAAGTGGGCCCCAAATTCCACATCCGGGTATTTGGGGATCAGGTTGGAAAACAGGTACTGGATCGTTTCCGGGCTGGAGGAGCCCACAGTATCCGAGAGGGATAGGATCCGAGCCCCCATATTTGCCAGCTTTTCGGCCCACTCCCCTACAATATCCACATTCCAGGGATCACCATAAGGATTGCCAAAACCCATGGAAATATAAGTAACCACCTCTTTCCCGGAAGAGTTGGCAATTCCCAGGATTTCCTTTAGGGTTTCCACGGATTGGGCAATGGTCTTGTGGGTATTACGCATCTGGAAGTTTTCCGAAATGGAAAAGGGATAGCCCAAATAACGGATTTCAGTATGTGCCGAAGCATCTTGTGCACCCCTAACATTGGCCACAATTGCCAATAATCGGCTATCCGTTCGGGACAGATCCAGCTTGGATAGCACCTCGGCGGTATCCTTCATTTGGGGAATGGCCCTTGGGGACACAAAGCTGCCAAAATCCAAGGTATGGAATCCACAGCTGAGGAGCGATTGTATATACCTTGCCTTTTCATCTGTGGGGATAAAGGTTTTGATGCCTTGCATGGCATCTCTTGGACATTCTACTAATTTTACCTTTCCGGGCATACACTTATCCTCTGAATGTTTAAAATTAGCATTATTTCTCCGATAACAACATACAAAGCCTTGTGTCTATGAGTACCATGACCCAAGGCTATTCTGTATACCCATGCTACGCCCACCCCGAGATCGCGGTGTGCCCCATAATGCATTAAAACGGCCCATAATCCCAAAAGATCGAAACCAACCAAACATTTCAAAACAGTCTCCAAACTCTTTGCCGGACAACTCTATTTTTATATCTTTCTCAAAATATCCCACAATGAAACTAAGCTATATGGGCCTTTTTCCTATTTTAATGGTGTTGGCCTTTTCCGCACAACCCACCCAAAAAAGAAATGCCAACACTCTAAAACCCAAAATTGCCATGCAACAGGATAGTGTCCTTCGCCATGTTGTTCTTTTCAAATTTAAAATGGGAACAAGTCCTGAAAAAATAAAGGAGATCGAAGTCGCTTTTTCCTCCCTTCCTTCCAAAATCCCGGAAATCTTGGATTACGAATGGGGCCTTAACAATAGCCCAGAAGGTCTAGACAAGGGATTTACGCATGTATTCTTCTTAACATTTAAAAGCGAAGAGGACAGGGCCATTTACCTCCCCCATCCGGATCATACGGCCTTTGGCAATTTGTTATCCGGCCATTTGGCCGATGTGACCGTAGTGGATTATTGGACCGGGAATTAGCCTTGTGAAGTTCCGGGATTTTCACACTACGGATTTCAAATATGATGATTATGTCCAATTGACCGTTTTGCGGTAGTGCCCCCTCACTAATTTCTAATCCCTCCGGACTAAGCAAGCGGGACGGCATTCTTTTCCAAAATTGCTTGATTGATACGCTTCACCAATGACGGCCCCTCATAAATAAAACCGGTGTACAATTGTATCAGATCGGCCCCGGCTTCCAACTTTTCAAGGGCATCTTCTGGGGAATGTACGCCCCCGACCCCAATAATTGGAAAAGCCTTGTGACTTCTTTCCGCCAAAAACCGGATCACATAGGTGCTTCTGTCATTTAAGGGCTTTCCGCTTAATCCGCCCCTTTCCTCGGTCTGGACCAAATCGGACTTCAAGCCTTTGCGTTTTATTGTGGTATTGGTAGCGATTATACCATCGATACCTGATACTTGAACGATGCTTATGATATCCAGAAGCTGTTCATCCGTAAGATCTGGTGCAATCTTTAGCAGGATAGGTTTTTCCTTTCCTTTTTTCGCACATTTGGTGTTTTGGATCTTGAGCTCGCGCAGCAACGCCAATAAGGGTTCCTTATCCTGTAGTTCGCGCAAACCCGGGGTATTGGGCGAACTTACATTTACGGCAAAGTAATCCACATGGTCGAAAAGGGCATCAAAACAGATTAGATAGTCCTTAATAGCCTCATCATTGGGCGTAACCTTGTTCTTCCCTATATTGCCGCCTACCAGCACCTTATGCTTTTTTTTAAGCCGCTCCACCGCATCAAAGACCCCTTTGTTGTTGAACCCCATCCGATTGATTATAGCCTCGTCCTGTTTTAGGCGGAACAGCCGTTTTTTGGGATTCCCGGACTGGGGTTTGGGGGTCAAGGTCCCTATTTCCACAAAACCAAAACCAAAATCAGAGAACTCATTGAACAATTGGGCATCCTTGTCAAAACCTGCGGCCAGACCTACCGGGTTCTTAAATCGAATACCGAAAACCTCCCTCTCCAATCGTTCGTTCTCAAGAACGTATAATGACCTAAAAAACCTTGAAAAACCAAGTTTTGAGAGAAAACCTACCAAAGAAAAAGTAAGGTAGTGCGCCCTTTCCGCGTCAAGTAGGAAAAGAAAGGGGCGAATCAGATGCTTGTACATGTGCTACAGTAAGATTTGGGTAAAAATACAAACTTAGACCTTAGTTTAGCTTAGGGGAATATCAATTTTTTGAACTCATTCCTTATCTGAACATAAAAAACCGGATTATTTGAAGGGATGGTACAATTTGCCCTATTCCTTCTCCTCTTTTTTCTTAGGGGTTATGGGCGTAACGCGAATCGGTTTCCTAAAGGCCTCAAAACAAAGTTCCAAATACCGCTCATATTGTCTTTGGTTTAGCATTGCCAGAAACTTGGTATCACAATCCCTGGATGCACCCACCATTTTTTGTTGAAGCACACGGTATTTATCCGCTAATAATTGAAGTTCTTCCGGCGTACTTTGGGGATGCCCTTCAAAAAGGATCTGAATCTCCTCTTCCGTACTTTTGTTTTTTACCAAAAGATCGCCCTTTAGTCCCTGCATGGCCCGTAGCTGTTCCTCGTTTAACTGGAATACCTGCACCATCATATCCTCATCTGCCCCGCCAATGTCCAAGGTACAGTCCTGGCCCCATGCCCAAGAGATTAAAAATGAAATCCCAAAAAAAATAAAAAAACGCTTTCCGCCCATCATCCTTGAAAAATACAAGACAATTCTTGTTGTATAAACACTATTTTTATGCAAAAATTATATCCATGGAACAATTAGTAGACCGATTTGTAAATTATATAAAAATAGATACCCAAAGCAATCCGGACTCCAAGACCACTCCAAGTACCGAAAAACAGTGGCATTTGGCCCTGGAACTTGTGGAAGAACTTAAACAAATTGGGCTACAGGATGTAACTATAGACAACCATGCTTATATCATGGCCACTTTACCCAGCAATATGGAGACCGAGGTACCGGTCATCGGTTTTGTTTCCCATTTTGATACCACCCCGGATTTTACAGGAGAAGACGTCAATCCACAATTTGTAGAAAACTATGACGGTGGGGATATTGTCTTGAACCAGGCCGAAAATATAGTCCTATCCCCGGAATATTTTGAGGATCTCTTATTGTATAAAGGACAAACCCTGATAACTACGGATGGCACCACACTTTTGGGAGCCGATGATAAAGCGGGTATTGCCGAAATTATTACGGCCATGGAATACCTGATCCAACACCCTGAAATAAAACATGGGAAAATTAGGATAGGATTTACCCCGGACGAGGAAATAGGACGTGGCGCCCATAAGTTTGATGTACCAGCCTTTGGTGCGGATTGGGCCTATACCGTTGATGGCAGCCAAGTTGGTGAATTGGAGTACGAAAACTTTAATGCCGCCGGTGCAACGGTCACCATTACCGGAAAAAGTGTGCACCCAGGCTATGCCAAGGACAAAATGGTAAACGCCATAAGTATCGCAAACGAATTTCTAAGTATCCTTCCCCCGGAAGAGACGCCACAGAATACCGAGGGGAGGGAGGGTTTTTTTCATGTATATTCATTTAACGGGGAGATTGAAAAGGCGGAGTTCAAACTGATTATTAGGGACCATGATCGTAATCGTTTTGAAAAGCGAAAAACGTTCCTGGCAAATATCACCGAAAAGCTGAATACACTTTACGGAGATTGTATTGCATTGGAGGTAAGCGATCAGTATTACAATATGCGCGAAAAGATAGAACCGGTTTTCCAGGTAGTTGAAATTGCAAAAGAGGCTATGGAATCTGTTGGTATACAACCCATTATAAAACCTATACGCGGTGGAACGGACGGCTCCCAACTAAGTTTTATGGGGCTACCCTGCCCCAATATCTTTGCCGGAGGACATAATTTTCATGGAAAATATGAGTATATCCCGGTGGAAAGCATGGAGAAGGCCGTAGCTGTTATTGTAAAAATCTGTGAACTTGTGGCGCATAAAGGCAGCGCAGCGGACTAGAATACCCAGTATATCCCATACCCCTTGACTTATACGGACACTTCAAATAAGTTGAGAACCTAGTTTTGGACAAGTACGCCCCTTTCGGGAAGACCTTTAAAGCGCTATCTCACTCCAAGCAAAGGGAATCTTACGGATATATGCCCAAGGACAGCTACATCCCGCAAAAACATTGCGCGGGATCCAGACCGGTATTGAATTTGGGATTACCTATGGAGTGCGTCGAAATATCAAATTCCAAACCCAAAATTCCATAGGGCAGCAGGAATTTAAGATTTGATATTCTCTATAGCATGGGGAGTTTCCAACCATTTTGGTAATCTACCCCGATGAATGCATTTGCACCTTCCTGATTAAACTTGCCTTTTGCATCGTCCCAATAAATCCTATTTCCCGTTTTAAAGGCCACATTGCCCATATGGGAAACCAGTGCGGCGTCATACCCCACCTGAATAGGCGCGGTAAGCTTGGAGCCATCCCGGCTCTTCACCGCCTCAATAAAGTTAACGGTATGCAAATCCAGGCCACTAGCCCCGTCCTTATCCTTTACCAAGGCCTCCATTTTTGGGTTCCTATCCTTGCCCCATCCCTTAAAATCCTTCTCTGGGATTACTTCCCACCCCTGCCTGTCCAATACCAAGGTACCGTTGTTCCCTATGAACGAAATACCATGGTTACGGCCATAATTGCCACCATCTATTCCGGTAGCATGTTCCCAAAGAATGGAAAAGTCATCATATTCAAAAACGGTCTGTAGCGTATCCGGGGTTTCCGAGGCATCATTGGGGTACGCAAATTTACCCCCTAAGGCCATAACGGATTTTGGTCTTCCGGCCTTCATTCCGTACAGGGCGTAATCGATCAAATGTACGCCCCAGTCCGTCATTAGCCCGCCGGCATAATCCCAGAACCATCTAAAATTAAAATGGAACCTATTGGGATTAAAGGCTCTTGTGGGTGCGGGGCCCAACCACATCTTATAATCTACCCCTTCCGGCACATCCGTATCCGGTACGGTGGGAACGGGTTTCATCCAACCTTGATAGGCCCATGCCTTGGCCAAACGGATTTCTCCCAACTTCCCGGAATGCACAAAATTAATGGCATCCACAAAATGGGGCTGGCTCCGCTGCCATTGCCCTATCTGGACCATGCGGTCACTAGCCTTCACATAATCCAACATAATGTTGGCCTCTTGAATGGAATTGGCAATGGGTTTCTCACAATACACATCCTTGCCCGCCTGGAGCGCATCGGTCAATTGTAAGCAATGCCAATGATCCGGGGTTCCAATAATCACCACGTCTATATCCTTGTTATCCAGAAGATTTCTATAATCCCGATACCACATTGGTTTTTTGACCCCGGCTTTTTCCAGGTCTGCCGTACGGGATTTAAGTACGTTTTCATCCACATCACAAAGTGCGATTACATCAATCTCGTTTATCTTTAACATGGAACTCAAATTGCTAAAGCCCATTCCCTTACAGCCAATAACCCCAACATTGATGCGGTCATTGGGCCCAACTTGTTTTCGCATGGCACCCAAAAGCTCCATGGGAAAAGTAAATGCCACTCCCGTCCCGGCTAAGCCCAACGCGCTTCCCTTGATAAAGTTCCTCCTATTGTAATGCATACCTTGATGTTTTGTTGTTGAACTCAGGACGAGTTCATTTTGTGAAGCTGTAATATAGTTGATCTTGGGGAAAAAAAAAACGCCGATTCCTGGAATCGGCGTTTTCATGATACGGTTCGTCGTATCCTTTACTTTTTTGCGACCGGGGCAGTCAATTTTTTACTCATCTCCATGGATACCGCGGAGCGATCAAACTTGATTTTGCCGGCCATGGTCTCCAAAACACAGGAATTATCCTTGTCGTTAAGGTCTATCACCTTACCATACATTCCACTTTTGGTAATTACCCGATCTCCCCTCTTAAGCTCAGAGGCAAACCGCTTTTCATCCTTTTGCCTTTTCATTTGTGGGCGTATCATAAAAAAATATGCCACCACAAAGATAAGGATCATTGGTAGGAACTGTCCTATATCTCCCATTTTCTATATGTGTGTGTCTAAGTGTTGATCGTCTACTTGGCCGTGGGTCCTACAGGGCCTGCATCCTTCGGATTAACAAAGGCCTTGATGCGTAAAATTTCGGATCCCTTCTCGGTATTGGCCGTAACCGTAATGGTCTTGGTTACCTGATTTTGACCGGATCCGTTGAACTTTACCAACAATTCACCTGTATCCCCAGGGGCAATAGGATCTTTTGGAGGATTGGGCACAGTACATCCACAGCTGCTTTTGGCTTCCGTGATTATAAGGGGCGCATCCCCGGTATTGGTAAATTTAAAAACGGTCTCTTGGGCCGTTCCCTGTTCAATAGTACCAAAATCGTGCTCGGACTTCTCAAAGGCCATTACCGGATGTTTTTTGGCGGCCTCATCCCTTACCGCGGCCTGGGCCACATTATCGGTATCTATTTTACTACTCGCGTTTTCCTTACAAGAAACTGTTGCTAAGGCAATTAAAACGATGCTAAAGACAACTTTTTTCATAAATTTTACTATTTTTTAATATAACCGCGAAATTAGGGAAATATTGTTTACAACAAGCCCCGACCCGTTTTTTTAAGTTTTCCTTCGGATTTGTATTCCCTTACCAACTTATCCAAAATGCCATTAATAAAAATACTGCTCTTTGGTGTGGAATATTCCTTCGCTATCTCCAGGTATTC
>JBCBSN010000200.1:0-8512 GCA_039819225.1 Bacteroidota bacterium
GTTACCACTTCTTTAAAAGCGGCACCCATAACTAAACCTACGGCAATATCCACCCGGTTTCCTTTCATTGCAAATTCCTTAAACTCCTTTAGCATCGTTTTGTCTGTTTTAGTTGATTACTGTTTGGTATGAATTTGCCGCAATGTAGTCAAAAAAGAAAACCCTAACAATAGCATTACCAATTACTTATCGATAACCCGACGTTTTACCCGCTGGGATATGCCCGTCAACAATTCGTAGGAAATGGTACCGGCCGTAGCGGCAAACTCCTCCGCCGTGGGTTTTTCCCCAAAGACCGTTACTTCGTCCCCTTCCTTACAGTCAACGCCGGTGATGTCGATCATGAGCATATCCATACAAACGTTTCCAACAATCGGCACAAGACTTCCGTTTACACGAACATACGTCTTGCCCTGGCCGTACTGCCTGCCTATGCCATCGGCATGGCCAAGGGGCAAGGTGGCCGTTGTCCGTTTTTCCTTGGCAGTGAACGCCCGGTTGTACCCCACGGTTTCCTGGGCTGAAATGGTATGCATTTGGGATATGGTCGTCTTCAGGCTGGCCACTGGTCTCAGTGCGGCGTCAACACCGATATCGTTTCCAAATCCATACAACCCTATTCCGCTTCGAACCATATCCATCTGGAATTCCGGATAATTAATGATTCCCGAAGTATTCAATATATGTCTGAATGGTGCTTGGTCCAAGGCTTGATTCAGTTGGACCGCCAGTTTTTGGAAGGAATGTATCTGACCATGGGTAAATGTCGCTTCGTTTTTGTCATCCGAAGCGGCTAAATGAGAGAAAACGGAGCGTATTTGTATCTGCGGGCATCGTTTTGCATGTTCTTTAATGGCTTTAATATCCTTACCGCCGAAACCTAATCGGTTTAACCCGGTATTGAATTTTAGATGAACAGGGTAGGCCCTTTGGCCAGCACTTTTGGCCGTTTTCAAAAAACCCTCTAAAATTCTAAGGGAATACAAACAAGGCTCCAAACAATGCTCTACGATTTCCCGGCAATTTCCCATTTGCGGATGGAGCACCATAATGGGGGCTTTAACCCCTGCTTTTCGCAGAGCCACACCTTCTTTGGCATAGGCCACCGCAAAATAATCCACTCCAAGGGCTTCCAGTTTTTTAGCTACTGCGTTGGCCGCGCTACCGTAAGCAAAAGCTTTTACCACGGCCAAAAATTTGGTAGATGGTTTTATGCGTGACCTAAGATAACGGTAGTTGTGTTCCAGGGCGTCCAAATTAATCTCCAGGACGGTCTCTTGGTTTTTACGCATCTGATTCATGGGCATTTGGCGGAAGCTCTTCGGCCTTCACATCTATCTTTCTAACTTTTTCCTGTAACATGGCCTTATAGTAGGCGGCCCTGCTCAGGGGTTCATATTCCTCCACTTCCCCTAGCATCACCAGATCATCGTTGTTGGATTTTCGAAAACTGTAGTTGGCCAAACCACCTGTTCGGGTGCAGATGGCATGCACTTTGGTGACATATTCCGCAGTCGCCATCAATGCCGGCATGGGGCCAAAAGGATTGCCCTTGAAATCCATGTCCAGACCTGCTACAATTACTCGTACGCCTTTGTTGGCCAGGTCATTGCAAACAGCCACGATCTCGTCATCAAAGAACTGTGCCTCATCTATTCCCACAACATCACAGGTGTCGCCTAAAATGCGAATATTGGCGGCCGCAGGAACGGGGGTAGACCTAATTTCATTGGAATCGTGGGAAACCACCCTATCCTCATGATAACGACTGTCTACAATAGGCTTAAAGATTTCTACCTTGAGCTTTGCGAATTTAGCACGTTTTAACCTTCGTATCAATTCCTCGGTCTTACCAGAAAACATGGAGCCGCAGATGACCTCTATCCAGCCGAATTGTTCCTTACTATTAACGGTATTTTCAAGAAACATTTTGTAATTTTAGACGAAAATAAGAGGTTTCTTCGTTCCTATTATTGGGAGCTTTAAAATTACTAAAAAAGAGGCACCCTTTTTGATGTAAAAGATATTGTCAAGAAACGAGCATTACCGTCAATGGATTTTGAAGATTGTTTCAATGTAAACTTGAAAGGCTATAGACTAGAGCATTGTAGTTGCCTATAGCTATATTTTCAATTTTATTAGTACTATAATATTTGGTTGATTACAAAACTATAAACGTGTGAAAAGAAAGCTAAAGGAGAAGTTGCGCAAACTGTCCACAGACATTCTTACTTCCCCTGACCTGGAGGAAGTAGGCGATTTCTACGAGGCGGCCAAGGATCTTTATGAAAAACTTGCGGTTTTGAAATTCATAGAGGACGAGCTTAACGAAATGGAGGTGGACGTTTCCAAAAGTGCCATAGCGGCCAAATTTGAGAAAATGGCCAATGCCGTGTTGAGCGCCAATTCTTCGGTTCCCGAAAGTAACCCGCATGAGGAGGATATTATGACTCCCGGAATAGATACCATTAAGCATATGGTTTCCGAAATGCCCGCCAACAAACCGGTGGACGAAGTGCTGGCCGAGTTTCTGGCCAAACCAGAACTTATAAAGAACGATCAGGAGCTTTTTTCGTCCGCCAAGGAAAATAATGGGACTAAAAAACCCGCTCCAAAATCCCTGAACGATACCTTTGTTACCAAAGATATCCAAGTTGATCTGAATAACAGGCTGGCTTTTGTAAAACATCTTTTTGATGAAAGTACGGAGGACTTTAACAGGGTAATCTCTCAATTGAACACCATTGATTCTAGGGAAAGATCTATTTCCTTTATCGAAAATATGGTTAAGCCGGACCACAACAATTGGGATGGCAAGGAAGAATATGCGGAGCGATTTATAGCTTTGATCGAGCGACGTTTTTCGTAATGAACTGGTCTTAGATTCTTCTTTATACCTGTGAATTGTACATTTTGAACCATAATTCCGCTGTTTTTTGTTGCGTTGGTATGGCACGCGATTAAAAAATCATTTTATTGTGGCACGAAACCTTCGTTCTTGATCAGAAAATAATCTAAGATAGGTTCAAGCTAATCGTCGACTAGAAGTTTAAGGAAGTAGGGCATACCATGAAAATGGTCTACATGATCGGGTGCCGTGTTTCCAGCAAATGACAATACCCTAAATTGCCCCTTACTTGTTTCCCCAATTTGTTGCATGCCTATGGGACCCCATTGCAAAACAGGGGTTCTTTTAAGGTTTAGTTGATCCAATAACCAATCTGTGGTTTCCGTAAGGCTGGCAAAGGTGCCCGGAAAAATTTCCGAATGCGTTATCAATATTTTTTTGTTCCCATTAACGGCGGTACGGGCATATTTCAAAAAAACCTTGAGTTTTTCCGTATTCAACCGACTTCCTTTGGCCAGGGGTATTCCGTCTGGAATGTAATCTGTGTGTAGCCCATCCAGAAGCAGGATACCGTCAATTTGGTCTGGGTGCGACCTTAATAGGGCCCTTACGGCACCGTATCCTGCACTAAAAGCGCTTACATAGATTTTTCCGAGTTTGTTTTTGGAGGATTTCAATGTAATCTTGTCCAATAAATCTTTAAAAACCTTAGGATCCATAAAGGGACGTTCATTAACAGATGACCCTCCACCTAGATGGATAGCTGCCAAAACAAATGGATTCTCTATTTGGTCTACAGCCTTTATGGGCACAAAGGATGCGCCATGGAAGTGGATAAGCAGGTCTGGAGTTTTTGCGTTTTGTGCTTTTGGGGGAAGGTACAATACCACGGGTTTGGGTACTATGCCTTCCAAGAGGTTTGTTGCTCCCAGGGGTTCGGTCTTCTTGATCCGTTCATGAACCCTAATGTTTTCTTGCATCGGCGAAGGGTTCTGCTTTGCCGAAGCGGTTGGGTTTGGCCGTGTAGCGGAACATCCTATTCCGAATAACAAAGTCCAGCCCCCAACATAAAAACCCCTGTACCTTAACAAGGATATCTTGAAACATGGATTTTTCCCAAACATCCCCGGAAAATAGGAAATTACTCTAGCATCTAAAAATCGGGATCTTAAAAATCCGGTTTTGTATAGGAGTTTGGAAGTGTACGGGATTGCTTTGGATTTCCCTATTTTTGAAAGGTTCTCAAAAAAGGAAAATCGAATGGCAAAACTGTATTTGGTGCCCACGCCCATTGGAAACTTGGAGGATATGACCCTTAGGGCCGTACGGGTCCTAAAAGAGGTAGACGGCATCCTGGCCGAGGATACCCGTACCAGTGGAAAGTTATTGCGGCATTTTAATATAGAGACTCCCATGCAGTCGCATCATATGCACAACGAGCATAGCATGCTGAATACTTTAATCGCTAGATTAAAGGCGGGGACTAACTTGGCCCTGATTTCTGATGCGGGCACCCCGGCCATCTCCGACCCGGGATTTTTATTGACCCGTGCCTGTGTCGAAAACCAAATTGAGGTAGAATGCCTGCCCGGGGCCACTGCATTTGTACCGGCCCTGGTGAACAGTGGCCTGCCCAACGATCGTTTTGTCTTTGAAGGGTTTTTACCCATAAAAAAAGGCCGTCAAACCCGATTGCAGCTTCTGTCCGAGGAAACTCGTACGATGGTATTTTATGAGTCGCCCCATAAATTGTTGAAAACTTTAAGCCAATTTTCCGATTTTTTTGGAGTAGACAGACCAGTCTCCATATCTCGCGAATTGACCAAAATGTATGGGGAAACCATCCGGGGCACCTTGGCGGAGGTTCTGGAACACTTTACCGCCAACAAACCTAAAGGGGAATTCGTAATTGTTGTGGCCGGAAGGCATTAGTAGGAAAGTTCCAGAGCAATACTACAAGGTACTTCTTCGTAGTCTGCTATAGGTTTCGGGCTTCATATTCAGATAGGACGCCAGATACTTTTGTGGGATTACCTTGAGCTCTTCCGGGCACCTTTTCATAAAGGTCAAGTAGCGTTCCTTGGCGGTAAGGGTAAGTAGCTCTACCTCGCGGTACAATCTCCCTAGGAGGATATCCCTAAAGAAATGGTGCCCCCAAATATGAAAATCGGGCCAGATCTCGAACAAGCGTTGGTAGCTGCTCCAGGGAATGGCCAACATTTTCGAAGGTTTTAACGATTCCAAAAAGGTGTTGGATGGGGATTTGAACACAAAGGAATCGAATACTCCCGAAGGACTGCCGGAATAAGAAAACCCCAAAACCACCTTTTCCCCTTTTCCGTTCAGGATGTATAGGACCTGAACACCCTCCAAAACATAGTAAAAGTACCGTTCAACCTTTCCAGCCTCGGTAATGAGCTGGTTTTGTCCAAAGGTCTTCAATTTCCAAAGGGGAAAGAAAAGGGCTTCCTCCTTTTCCGAGAATCGCACCTCACCAAAAAAGGATCTTAGGTGTTGTTTTGTTTGTTGGTCCATTACCAGGGTTTGCCTAAAGATAGCCTATCTCCTAGTTTTTGGCCAAGGTTTCCTCTATTTGTACCTTATGCCGCTCAGCATGGCAAATAAGGAACTCAAAGGCCTCAGGAAGATAAAAGCGTACCATTGGGCCAATTGCGGAATTGATTTGTTGCCCCTCCACGTTTTTGGCCCTACTTTCCAATATCCGATCTTTAAGGTGCCCGTACTGCCCATAAAACCTATCAAATGTAGCCCTTGCCTGGGTTATCGAACCCGCCTCCTCTGCCAAGTGGGGGACAAAACGTTTCAAAGTCCTTATTTTAAAGGGCCGCTTTTGGCCTTTTGGCCGTTGGCCTTCTATGACAAAACGCTGCCAGGGCCTTACTTTGAAGACCCATGCCCCGTTATTGCTAACCGGGGATGCCTCTAGGGAGGTTTCTATCCTTTTTCGGTAAAAGGAGTAGGCAATACTTAAATGCTCAATGACTTCCAGGACATTCCAAGCCTTGGATTGGGGCCGGTGATATAGTATCCTAGGCTCTAGTTCTTGCCAAAGGGCCATTTGGTTAAAAATACCATTTAGGCGCTGGATCTGATTTTCCGGAGTTACGTGCAAACGGGACATAAACTTCTATGTTTAACGGGAGACAAAGTTCTTTGATTTTGTTGGGATTCCCGTTGACCTAGGTCAAGAAATGATTTGCAATAGGGATAACCCCTGTTCGGTAGGATGCTTTGAAAAACTCTCTTTGGAAGGGAAATCTTTGCTTATGAAAACGAATAACTTTGCTTTAAACCGTAAATTAGGAGAATGTTTAAAATATCGATTCTAGCAAAGTGGGCCGTCTGTGCCTTGGGGGCAAGCTGGGCTCTTGTAAATGAATTACAGGCACAAAAGGACGCACCTCCTTTTAGGGTCATGACCTATAATGTTTGGAACGGCTTTGATCAGGGCAAGGATTTGAACCGAAAAAAGGAGTGTATCGCCTGGATTAAAAGCCGGGAACCCGATGTATTGGCACTTCAAGAGCTCTGCGGTTATACCGAGGAACAATTACAGGAAGATGCCAAGGCCTGGGACCATCAATATGTCCAATTGTTAAAGACAGACGGATATCCCACGGCACTGACTTCCAAAAAACCTATCGTCCTAAAAGAACGGGCCATTGACTCCTTTTGGCATGGGATGCTACACTGCAAAACCTTTGGAATCGATTTTTTTGTGGTGCACCTGTCTCCGGCCGATGCCGCTACCCGATTCAGGGAGGCTCGGCAAATAGCTGCCCGGATTGGTAACCTTCAAAATGACGCTTACATGATATTGGGCGATTTTAATGCGTTCTCTCCCATGGATGCCCAACATATGGAAAAAAAGAATATGCTTAGGGAACGATACGCTCAAAGTGCTAACGACGCGCATTCCAACTTGCAGTTCGGGGAGTTCGATTACACCGTGATGGCCACCTTCTTGGCCCTCCCTGGCATTGATGTCTGTTTGGGAAAGATCGACCTACAAAAAGGGTACAGCTTTCCAACTTCCGCCCTACTGGGCAACTATGATCATACGGTGCAAAGCCTAATGGCCAATAGACAACGCATCGATTTTATTTTGGCTTCTCCTGTATTGGCCAAAAGTTGTACCCAAGCCCAAGTCCTTAACCAAGAGGGAACCCACCAACTCTCCGACCATTATCCGGTTATGGCCGAATTTCACCGTATGAAAATCCCCAAAAATTGAGGAAGCTCTTATCCGAAATAGGCCAATGTGAGGTTTGTAAGGCGTATCTACCCTTAGGCCCCCGCCCCATTGTAAGTGCCCATCCCAAATCCAAAATTGTCATTATTGGCCAAGCACCGGGTACAAAGGTCCATGAAACAGGTGTGCCATGGGACGACCCTAGTGGCAAACAATTGCGTAAGTGGTTGGGGGTTACGGATACCGATTTTTATGACGAGACCAAATTTGCTCTGGTTCCCATGGGATTTTGTTATCCCGGCAAAGGTAAAAGTGGCGATTTACCCCCGAGGTCGGAATGCGCCCCGCTGTGGCACAACCCACTTTTGGAACAAATGACGGAAGTAAAGCTTGTTCTATTGATAGGGCAATATGCACAACGTTATTACCTAGGAGATAGGATGAAAAAAAACCTAACGGAGACGGTACGTACCTTTCAGGACTATTTGCCCCGTTTTTTTGTGTTGCCCCATCCTTCGCCAAGGAACCGATTCTGGTTGTCCAAAAACCCATGGTTTGGGGAAGTAGTCATATCTGATTTACAAGAACGGGTGTCCAAGGTTTTCAGGAGTTGCTAGTACTTTTGGTTTTTTGATTTTCTTTTTCCGATTTTATGAAGTTTTGAACTAGTATTTCTTTCGAAGTTTTCAAGGTCCTCTAGGGAAGCATTAGGGTAGGATATTCTAAAGAATAAAAGTCTCATGAATCTTCCGAAATTGATAGCTCTTAAAATTAGGGCTATTGCTGTTAATGTAAGATGGACTTCCATAAGTCTAAACCTTTTAAGTCAACGATAATTCTGTTAAGCGGAGTAATCAATACTACTTAAGCATTTGAAAATAAGTTTATTATCCTCAGTAATTCTTTTTGACAGTGACTTAACAAAATCAGTAAAAAGATTAACTGTTAAAAGTGGCCGAGGTATAAACCCCTTTGAATTTTGGCTATTCTTGCAAATAAAGTTTCATTCGAATTATTTATATATTCAACAAAATACAACTTATTGTTGTAAATATAACAATTTGTGAGTTAAAATCAAACGCACGCCAAATATTAAAACCTAGATTTTTTGAACAATGGACTCTTGCTAAGTTGAAATTCAAAATGAACGCTTATTCTTTACTCCCAGCCTCATATTGATTTGTTTTTTCAAACGGGAGAGGCATTATTATATGAAGAGATATTTAGGTAGGACGATGGGACGCAGAAATAGTGAGCGAAGGGCCGGAAGTGCGGTGCACAGCACAACGCATGCAGGCCCGAAAGCGAGTGGTGCGCAGCAATTTCCTTGTCCCATCTTGATTTTTTGTTTCGTTTTTCATCAAGGAAAAATGAAAGAAAGCTGTTGACGGTTGAAGTAGGTTTTAGGAAATCGGATTTTTTAGAGTTCTAATGCGGAAAAGAAGAAGGAC
>JBCBSN010000201.1:0-8511 GCA_039819225.1 Bacteroidota bacterium
GTTCTCTTCCGGACTTAAGCAATAACAGAACAAAAATTTAGAGATAAACTATCAGTTCTCCAAAACTATGCATCTCCCAAAACATCCAAATTAAAGCTTATTCAAAAAACCGAAAAATAGCTATCTAAAATTCCAATTCATTGATTGGCATTACACCGAGAATTAGACGCACAAGCGGCAAAAGCAAAGGTTCTATAGATTCATTAACATTTTGGTTCGAATCGGGGACCCCCTACCCCTTTAGTATCATAACCGTTGTGTTTGCGAGGTATCCCAAGAATTGTATAGGGATAGGGCTACGAATGGGGCATCTTTAAATTTCATTTAGGCTCATTTGACGCTATTTGATATTGGCCCCAAAAATGGGAAAATCGGAGTAAAAAACCATGACCTTTACCCGTAACTATATTAATTACAGCAACTTATATTGAATTTTCACCGCCTAGGAATGAGCGCAAAACCTACCGCGAAAGGGGTCGCGAATAGGGCATTTTCAAAATGCAATTATTTGCTCTCAAATGGAAACAAAAAAAACCAGCAAAAATGTATTTTACTGGTTTTCATTTGATTACGTATCAAAAATATTATTTTGATACCCTATCTGTCGGGGTGGCAGCTTTTGAACCGCCACTTGTATCTATTTGGAAACCAAACCGTTGCCACAATTATTTCAAGAAAAGGTCACCCAATTGGTCACCATCAATGTCCGGTTCGACGTTTTCGCGAAGTAAAAATAGGCAAAACAATCTAAATGGATACATTGAAGTTCAAACAGAGTTTCACTTGCTCAACTAACTAATCTACGCTTTGATAAAGCAGGTCAATAAAGTTCTATTTAGGTACTATAAAGGGCAAATTCCCAAACTATTTAAAAAGGCCAAGAATGGGATACAAAAACAAAACAATAAATAAATATAGAAGGATGCTTACCCAAGAAAAATACAGGTCAAATATCATGTATTGGATTGTATGTCAGCTAATTTATTGCCCTTGTCCTAAGCCGTTATACAGCACTGAGCAATATTTAGAGTAGCGACGAACAAGATTGTTACATGCAAGGCTCTCATTTTTTTATGCGTTCCATTAGGCTATTTTTCAATTCAGCTTTTTTGTTCCGATACTCAGGATTGGAAGCAAGGTTTTCCCACTCATAAGGATCAATTTTGTCATGATATAGTTCCTCGGATCCATCCAGATACAGGATATAACGCCAATCCTTGGTTCGAAGGGTGTATGATTGATCAAATACACCTTTTTGATGCAGGCCATTCCCTAACATGGTCAATACGCCATCAGGACCTTTCCATTCGTTGGTTTCGGGATTTTCCAAAAATGGTTTGACACTGAATCCGTCCAGTTTGGCCCCGGATTCATTTTTACGGTTATCTCCTTTCAAACCACATAAATCGACCAGGGTAGGATAGATATCGATTAAAGAAACGGGATGGTCAACTTTTGCTGCTTTGATAATATCGGGTGTCCTGATGATGTAGGGAATGCGCGTACTCTCTTCCCAGAGTGAGTTTTTGAAGAGATAGTCCTTTTCGCCCATTTGCCAACCATGGTCACTCACAAATACAATGATGGTATTGTCCCTGAACCGGCTTTTGTCAATGGCATCAACAACAAGCCCTATTTGCTCGTCCACAAAAGAAATACAAGCCAGATATGCCTGCAAAAAGTGCTTAAGGCCAAGCTCGGCATCTCCGTCATAGGATTCTTTGATGTACTTATAATATTTGGGGCCCTTATTCCTACTATGATGAAAGTCTTTGGAATAAACAGATGCATAATGCGTATCGGCAGCATCGTCTACCAGTATATCGGTCAACTCCAAATCTTCAACGGGGTACATGTCGAAAAACCGCTTTGGGGCATATAAGGGTGTATGCGGACGGACAAAACCAATACCCATAAAAAATGGCTGGTCAAATTTGGCATCATCCATTTCCTGAATTCTTTTAGCAGCCCATTGGGCGTGCAATTCATCAGGCATCAAGTCCCTGTTGTCTTCATCTACATAATCCAAGAACTTATCATCACCTCCACGATAGGCCCACCCTGTTTTATTTCCACCGGAGATACTGTCATGAAAGGTTGGAACATCGGAAAGGGGTGCAAACCCACCATTAACGGCGCCAATGCCTCGAAATGGCTCCGGAACGGAGGGGTGCCCTACGGTTTCTTTCCCATTAAAGGCAAAAGGCCCATAGTCATTGATGTCCACGCCCCACTCATCCCAGTAATCCATATTGTTGAAATGAAGGAGTTTTCCGCTACCCATAATTTTATAGCCATTTTCCCGAAAGAGCTCAAAAAGCGTTTTGTTATTCTTGAGCGTGGGTTGTTCAAATACTTTTTCCCAACCAAAGTCCCTTGAATTGTGCGGGTAAACCCCGGTAAAAAGACTATTTCGGGAGGGGACACATATTGGAGCGTTGCAGTGCGCGTTGGTAAAGGAAATACCAGAGGCGGCCAGTTTGTCCATTTCTGGTGTTTTCACCTGGGGATGTCCACCAAATGCACCCGTGTAATCGTTTAGGTCATCCACTATGATAAACAGAACGTTGGGTGGTTTTCTCTCGCTCTCATGCTCACAGGAGGTAAATCCGATTTGCAACAAACCAAGCATTGCCAAAACGAGATATTCTTTATTGGTTCGATTCATAAGGAAATATTTTATAATAAATATATTATTGACTAGCAGTAATGAATGCCGCTATGACTATATAAGGTACAAGTATTGTGAAAGTCCACTAAAATAGAGCTCAACCGGACATCATTATTCCAACCCTCCAAAACACATATATTTCAATTCTAAATAATCTTCTACACCATACTTTGATCCTTCCCGACCCTGTCCCGAATATTTAATGCCGCCGAACGGGGCCACTTCCGTAGAAATAAGACCCTCATTGATCCCTACCATGCCATATTCCAATGCCTCGGCTACTTTCCAGCATTTAATCACATTTTTGGAATAGAAGTAAGAAGCCAGTCCATAGACGGTATCATTGGCCATGTCAATGGCCTCTTGATCGGAATTGAATTTGAAGATGGCGGCCACCGGGCCAAATATCTCCTCTTTGGCTAATTCCATCCTAGTATTTGCACTGCCAATAATAGTTGGTTCGAAAAAATGATCCCCAATAGGTTTCCCTCCAAATAGAATATCCCCTCCCTTGTCTTTGGCATCCTTAACGAACGCCTTTGTTTTCAAAATGGCTTTTTTGTTGATCATTGGGCCAATATTTACCCTGTCTTCCAAACCGTTGCCAACTTTTAATTTGCTAACAGCAAGAATCAGTTTTTGGGTAAACTCCTCATATACTTTTTCATGTACAAGGAAACGATTGACACAGACACAGGTTTGGCCGGCATTTCTGTATTTAGAAAGAATGGCTCCCTTCACTGCCAAATCGATGTTGGCATCTTCAAAAACAATAAATGGGGCATTTCCACCAAGTTCCAGACTCAATTTTTTAAGTGTGGGCGCACTTTGCGCCATCAGGATTTGACCTACAGTGGTAGAACCGGTGAACGATATTTTTTGGACTAACCTGCTTTCACAGAATTTCTTGCCCATGGCGGCCGCATCTTTGCCCACCACAATGTTGAGAACGCCCTTGGGCATACCCGCCTCTTCGGCCAATTTTGCGATGGCCAGCGCGGTCAAAGGGGTTTCTTCGCTTGGACGGACTACCGAGGTACATCCCACGGCCAGGGCAGGAGCGATTTTTCGGGTAATCATGGCCAACGGAAAATTCCAGGGCGTAATGGCGGCCACCACTCCTATGGGTTGTTTGATTACTAGGATGCGTCTATCCATGGAATATGGGGGGATTACATCACCGTAAACCCTTTTGCATTCTTCGGCAAACCATTTGATGAACGATGCTCCGTAGATGACTTCACCTTTGCTCTCCTCCAATGGTTTTCCGCATTCCGTGGTCATTATCGTGGCCAGGGCATTTTGGTTCTCAAGAATGAGATCATACCACCGTTCAAGAACGGTCGCCCTAGCTTTTGCCGTTTTCCGGCACCAAGTCTTAAAGGCCGTTTGTGCGCTCAAAACGGCCTTTTCCACGACTGCGGCACCCCCATCATTTACGTTTGCGATACATTGCCCATTGGCCGGATTTATCACTTCAAAAGTGTTGCTTCCAAAGGAAGTCCAACTACCGTTTACATATGAGCTATCAAAAATTAAATCATTATCCATCTTTTCTTTCTTTGACAAAGGCATAGTCAAATTACAATTGACCAATGGGCAATAGCAATTGAACCCGCCTACTATCAGGTTGTGGTAAATTTTTCATATTGTCACATTCCTGCTCAGTAGATTACCACCTGTCTAATGGCCTCACCATTTGCCAACCTTTCGAACCCTTTGTTTATTTCTTCGAGTTTCATCTTGTGCGAAATCAACTTGTCTATCGGCAACCTGCCGGATTTAAACAATTCAAGGTAGGCCGGGATGTCCCTGGATGGCACGCAGCTACCCAAATAGGAACCTTTTAGCGTTTTTTCCTGGCCTACCAACATCACGGGAGAAAGCTGCAAACGGGCATCGGGATGTGGGAGTGCAGCGGTTACGGTGGTTCCTCCTCGTATGGTAGCCTGGAATGCAAAGTCCAATGCCTGGACTGCCCCTGCAAACTCCACGGCCACGTCCACGCCGCCCCCTGTCAAGTCCCTGAGCTGTTCCATTGCCCGTGGTGTAGAGGAATCCAGTACGTGATCGGCACCCAGGGCAAGGGCCGCTTCCCGTTTTGAGGGTAACAGATCCGCTGCAATGATGTTGGTGGCTCCCGCGGCCTTGGCTCCCAATATTGCAGAGAGTCCCACACCTCCCAACCCCACAACCAGAAGACTTTCTCCAAATTTTAACCGAGCCGTATTGATTACCGCTCCAACCCCAGTCATTACGGCACAGCCGAATAAGGCTGCTATATCAAAAGGGATCTCTGGATCAATCTTTACCAGGGAATCGATGGATGCCACGGCATATTCCGCAAAACCCGACACCCCCAAATGGTGGTGGTAATAGTCCCCATCCTTATGGATACGTCTGTGGCCGCCCAACAGCTTGCCTTCTACATTGGCTTGTGCCCCCGGTTCACAAAGTGCTGCCCTACCTGTCTGGCAGTAATGACAATGCCCGCAGGAGGGTAGAAAAGCAAAGACCACATGGTCCCCGATCCGCAAGTTGGCCACCCCTTCACCCAATGCGACAATCTCCCCGGCAGCTTCGTGGCCAAGGACCATGGGCATGGGTCGTGGTCGGTTACCATCTATGACCGAAAGATCTGAATGACACAGTCCTGAGGCCCTTATTTTTACCAGAACCTCCCTTTGTCCCGGAGGATCAAGGGTTACTTCCTCTATTTTCAAAGGTCTGGATCGGTCATATGGCCGGTCAAGGCCCATGCCATGCAAAACAGCTGCCTTTGTTTTCATTTCTTTTAATTCTTTTTTCTTGATATGTATAACGGAGCATCACCTTCTCCTTTTTTAAAAGAATGCCTGCCGTATAACAGCAGGGTGAGGACAATGCCAACGGCAAAGGCCCATGTGGCATCCTTTACCACCAATATGGCCGCGATTACCCCAGCGATTCCGAGATCCTTTTGGTTGCGGGATTCCATGATACCTATGCGAACACTAACAAACCCCTGGATCAAAAGGGTCAATGCCAAGGCGATGCCAAGGATGGGCTTTACCAAGGTGACCACAGGCATAAGCAACAGTCCGGTATTGGTCCCGAACCTAAAAGATCCTGAACCCCCAAAAATGGAATCCATTGCCCTTTTCCCCTGTTTGTATCTTTCTACAATAACCACGTGCATAGCCGCCCATAATGGGCCACACATGACCACATCCGGGCCAAAAATGCTCATCAATGCGTTTCTTCCCCCAAAAATCAGATGTGCGCGATCTGCGTTATAATCAATTTTTTCATCGGAACGAATATGGTCCGCTTCCTTTAAAATCGCTTCGGCCTGCAATACATCGCCAAAGAGCACAATATAGGCAGCAAATGCCACAGGTAGGGCCGTGAGATACATCTGCCACGGTGGGAATCCAAGACCAAAAATGGTATATTCAGCGAACATCTTCCCGAAATCCGGCTGGGACAGACCCCACTCCAATTGAGGCCACGGGGTTTCCTGAAATAGGGGAGCAATACCTACCGAAAGCAGTATAATGGGAAAAATCCCCAATTTTGCAATCATTGACCACAGCTTATGCCTTTGACTTATCTTTTTAAAGCCATCTGAGAAAATTAGATAGAAGGCCAAGCCCACGGATAATGAAATGGTCCATGGAAAGTCCTCAAAGCGTCCTCCTTTCTTGAACACCGTGGTTACCGCTGCAATGCCTGCACCCAAAATGACCCCTGATTTTATGGCCGAAGGAATAATCCGAACCACCCTTTTTGCCATTTTGGTAGCGCCCAATACAATGGCCAACAATCCCAAGGTCATTTGAAACGCTACCAGGGCGTGCACTCTTTCAGTACCCTGGGGAAAGGTTTCCACATAAATCATCAGCAACGGAATGGCCGGGGTTATCCAACCGGGAACCACTGGATCACCCAACAGATGGTGCAATAAGTAGAGTAGCCCATTGAGTATTACGATAGCCAAGGCGGCTTCAAAAGGCATTCCCAGTAGTTCTACCATTAATGGGATGGCGGCCAAATCCACGGCGCACATCAATAGCCCTTGCAGATAGTCCGGGAACTCAAAACGATAGTGAACAAAGGGAAGTCTTAGCCTAAATGGACCCAAGGACACAAAGGGGGATTCCCGACCAAGCTTTCGGTTCTTCCAACTGTTCATTTAAATAGCACTTTTTATGAATCTTGACATTTGACTTTACTACTGTAAGACCGATTTCCCATTAAAAACGGCCGAACCTTATTTTTGTTCGTGTCGGCGGATAAATGATAATCCCTGCCAGCTTGTTCCAATCAATCATAGATGATAACCCCACTGTATTTCCTTTCTTGATACCAGGGATCATTGGATCTTTTGAGCTCTTGCCCCAAGAGCCCCAAAAGACTACGGGCTATCTCAGGTTTTTGGTCAAGAGGTATTTTTTCTTGTTGATAAGGATCCGATTGATTATCGTATAAATATGCCCCGTTCAACTCCGCAACCTGCTTTGTTTCCCATAATTCCTTGTTCTCTTCAATACATAGGGTATATCTTTTCGTATGGATGCCCTTAGCGTTCCGGAGTATAATCAGAATTCCTTGTGGCTCCTGGAAATCCATATTTTGGGTGGTAAGCAATGAACTTGAGAAATCCATTCCCTCGAGGTTGTCCGGGATGCTTTTTTTAAGACCTGCCAATGACAGGGTAGTAGGTAATACATCCGGTACGCCAAAGAGCATATCATTGATCTCCCCCCCTTTTAGACCGTTTGGCCAATGGATGATAAAGGGAATCCCAAGTGCCTCCGTCTTAAGGGTGTTCTTTCCTTTGCGGCCATGACTTCCCAACATTTCCCCATGATCCGAGCTTAAAATGACTATGGTGTTATCCAACTCCCCCATTTTTTCCAGCTCCCGAATAACCGAACCTATATAAAAATCAACACTGGTAACAATCGCAAAATAATGCCGGGCATATTTTGCCACTTCCAAATCCGCATTATCCCTTACTACCAAGGAATCCAACTCTGGAAATCTATCCAAACCATAGTACTTTTCAAGAATTCCCATGTCCGTATTTTCATCATCCCATGGGTTATGGGGCGGATACGTGGCCCACATGATAAAGAAAGGTTTATTGGGATCCCTGACCTTGTTGTGGTTGTTTAGATAGGAAATGATTTTTTCCGATTCGTCTTTTGCGGAAAACGCTTTAACTTGATGTATCTCACCATCTTTCTTACCCATAATGGCATGTGGGTCGCTTGAAAACACCACGGGATCGTAATGTGTGTTCTTTGTCAAGGATTGATAAAAGTACTCGATGCTATGCCTTGATTTTCCTGGTGGGATATAAGTGTCAAATCGGTGTGTGTGATGTCCTCCGGGATGTTGGTTACTTCCTACGTAATTACCATCTTTATCGAATAAGGGATCGTTTTTCAACCAATGGCATTTCCCAAAATAAGCGGTGTTATAGCCAGCTTCATAAAAAATATCGGTAATGGCAGGTAGGTCATCGTGAAGGCTTTCTTCCCTACCCACTCTGCAATTGTTCCAAATTCCGTTCTGTTCCGGAAATCTTCCGGTCAAGAACATGCCCCGGGCAGGACTGCACAAAGGGAAATTACTGATAGCATTGCTAAACACAACCCCGTTTTTTGCCAAACGATCCATATTTGGGGTTTCCACTGGATCAGGTTTGCCAATCGTGTATTCCCTGTATTTTGCCTCAGACCAGAAACCGGCACTATATCTTCTGAGCTGATCCGGATAAATGATGAGAACATTGGGTGATTTATCCTGTACCTCGCTAACCTCGGCCTTTTGCTCTTCCTTACAGCCTATTA
>JBCBSN010000202.1:0-8508 GCA_039819225.1 Bacteroidota bacterium
GATACTTATATTAAATTTTCTGTCTTATTTTATGTTACACATGGAAATTTTTTGTGTTACATCCAAAAAGAAGCGGAAGTTTGCAGCCAACATGTTAGATTTACTTCATAATAGATAGGAACTTAACCAGTAACGTAAAATTGATATGTGTGGAATAGTAGGATATATTGGCCATAGGGATGCTTATCCCATTATTGTAAAAGGATTGCAACGTTTGGAATATAGGGGGTATGACAGCGCGGGAATTGCGCTTTATGACGGTGCCTCGATAAATCTTTCCAAGACAAAGGGAAAGGTAGAAGACCTTAGGAAGAAGGCCAAGGATAGTATTTCTTTGGAAGGAACCCTTGGCGTAGGACATACACGATGGGCCACCCATGGAATTCCAAACGATGTGAACTCCCATCCACATTATTCCAATTCCGGTAATCTCGTCATCATCCATAATGGTATAATCGAGAACTATGGTGCCATTAAAAAGGAATTGACCAAAAGGGGCTATAGCTTCACTTCGGATACGGATACCGAGGTTCTGATCAACCTTATCGAGGAAGTAAAGAAGACCGAAAACGTGAAGTTGGGACATGCCGTCCAAATTGCCCTTAACCAAGTGGTAGGCGCTTATGCCATAGCTGTCTTTGACAAACAAAAACCTGATGAAATAGTGGTGGCCAAACTGGGAAGTCCTTTGGCCATTGGAATCGGCGATAACGAATTTTTTATTGCTTCGGATGCCTCGCCCTTTATCGAGTTTACAAATAACGCCGTTTATTTGGAGGATCAGGAAATGGCCATTGTTCGTTTGGGCAAGGAAATCAAACTACGAAAAATCAAGGACGATGCCATCGCCTATCCCAAAATACTGGAGCTTCAATTAAACCTGGAGCAAATTGAAAAAGGAGGTTATGACCATTTTATGCTTAAAGAAATCTACGAGCAGCCCCATGCTATCTTGGATACCTTTCGGGGAAGGCTCAGGGTCGACGAGGGCATCATTAGAATGGCCGGTATAGACCAGAACCTGGATCGGTTTACCCATGCCAAAAGAATCATTATCGTGGCTTGTGGCACTTCATGGCATGCCGGACTGGTCGCAGAATATATATTTGAGGATCTGGCCAGGATACCGGTAGAGGTGGAATACGCTTCCGAGTTTCGGTATCGAAATCCCGTGATAACCGAAGATGATGTGGTCATCGCGATTTCCCAGTCCGGGGAAACTGCAGATACCCTTGCCGCCATTAAATTGGCCAAGGAAAACGGGGCCTTTGTTTTTGGGGTCTGCAATGTAGTGGGATCTTCCATCGCCAGGGAGACGCACGCAGGGGCCTATACCCATGCCGGCCCCGAAATAGGAGTGGCCTCTACCAAGGCATTTACCACACAGATTACGCTTCTTACCCTTATGGCACTTAAACTTGGCAAGGAAAAAGGGGTTTTGCCGGAGCCTAGGTTCAAGGAGTTTATGTCAGAATTGGAACATATTCCCGCCAAGGTAGAGATTGCTTTGGAGTCCAATGAGATTATTGAGAAAATAGCGGATGTCTATAAGGATTCCGGAAATTGTCTGTACCTCGGAAGAGGGTACAATTTCCCGGTGGCCCTGGAAGGTGCCCTAAAGCTAAAGGAGATAAGTTATATCCATGCCGAAGGTTATCCTGCCGCAGAAATGAAACACGGTCCTATTGCCTTGATCGACGAGCAAATGCCCGTAATTGTAATCGCAACCAATAAGGGACATTATGAGAAGGTTGTCAGCAACATTCAGGAAATAAAATCAAGAAAGGGAAAAATTATTGCCGTAGTCACGGAAGGTGATGAACAAGTAAAACAATTGGCAGATCATGTGGTGGAGGTTCCAGATACCATTGAGAGCCTTACTCCTTTGCTTACTACTATTCCCTTACAGTTATTGTCCTACCATATTGCCGTGATGCGCGGTTGTAACGTGGATCAACCCCGTAATTTGGCGAAATCCGTTACAGTGGAGTAAGCATACGGCGCACTATATGAATGTAAGGCCGCGGGTGTTCCCGTGGCTTTTTTCTTTCCAAAATAGGGATTTCTTAGTTTTTAATTGTTCTCTTTGCCATTTTTATACTATGCGCGCATAATTTTTTTTGTTTTGTGATTTCCCCTTTAAAAAAAAATGTATCTTGCTCCAGTATCAAAAAACTAACCTAAAGTTAACATGAAAAAAGTACTATTATTATCCCTGATGTTTCTGGCGACAATGGCTTCCGCGCAGACAACGGTCAATGGAAAAGTGGTAGATCAAAATAATGAGCCCATCCCCGGAGCCAATGTGATAGTGGTAGGTACGGCAACCGGGACTACTGCTGATTTCGATGGAAATTTTACACTGGAAACCTCGGAAACACCTCCCTTTCAACTTCGTGTCACAAGCGTTGGTTATTCCGACGACTTGGCGGAGGTTATATCAAATAACCAGAATCTAACTATTGTCCTGGAAGAGGCACAGACCTTTTTGGACGAGGTGGTCATTTCTGCCTCCAGAACACCGGAACGTATTTTTGAGTCCCCAGTGTCCGTGGAACGTTTTGGTATTCGGGATATTCAAAATTCATCTGCCGCTTCGTTTTATGACGGGTTGGAAAATTTAAAAGGCGTAGATATCAACGTTAGTAGCCTCACCTTCCAATCCTTGAATACACGAGGCTTTGCCGCTGCGGACAATTCGCGTTTTGTGCAGTTGGTAGATGGGATGGACAACTCTTCTCCTGCGTTGAACTTCGCTTTGGGAAATCTGGTCGGGATGAACGAACTGGACGTGCAGAGCGTGGAAATCCTACCTGGGGCCTCATCCGCCCTGTACGGGGCCAATGCCTTTAATGGTATTTTGTTCATGCGCAGTAAGAGCCCTTTTGACTTTCAAGGAATAAGTGCCTATGTTAAAACGGGACTTACCTCCCAAGAAGCGGCGGGGGACAATAATTATTATGATTTTGGGATACGTGCTGCGCATGCTTTTAACGATAAGTTGGCCGTAAAGGCCAATTTCTCCGTAATGCAGGGAACGGATTGGTTTGCCGTTAACGATACCGATTTGGCCCGGCCGGGTGTCGATCGCAGCAATCCGGCCTATGACGGCCTCAACGTCCTGGGTGACGAGGTATCCACGACACTTAATTTTGATGAACTTTTCCCTGGGGGACTCCCGTCGGGAACCTTGGGTTCCGCGTTGGTTTCAAGAACGGGGTATAATGAACGGGACCTTACGGATTACCAGGCCCAGAGCGTTAAATTTGATGGGGCCATACATTACAGGCCTTTTGCCGATGATTTTGAGATTATCTATAACGGGAGGGTAGGACGTGGCTCAACGATATTTCACGGGGCAAGCCGCTATTATATCGATAACTTCGTCTTGCAACAGCACAAGTTGGAGGTGCGGAACGACAACTTTTTCGTTAGGGGATACATCACCAGTGAAAACGCCGGGGATTCGTACGACCTTAGGTTTACGGGGATAAACGTAAACAATCAATGGAAATCCAACGGGGAATGGTTTGGGGATTACGTGGGGGCCTATATCCCTACTTTTATTGGCACTTTGCAAAGTGGGGCATCCCGTGATGAGGCCGCCGTAGCCGCCCATGCAGCGGGCAGGGTAACCGCGGATGAGGGAAGACTTTTACCGGGAACACCGGAGTTCCAAAACGCCTTTAACAGGGTTATCGCCGATGGGGACTTAACAACGGGATCCCGATTCATTGATGAAAGTCAGCTGCGGCATGTAGATGCCAATTATAATTTTAGCCATTTGACCGGCGATTTTGCCGATATCCAGATCGGGGGATCTTTCCGGGAATATGAACTGAACTCCCAGGGCACCATTTTTACGGATTTGGACGGTCCCATATCCTATCAGGAGTTTGGGCTGTATACCCAGGTGCAGAAACAGTTATTGGACGATCGTTTAAAGTTTACGGCATCCATTCGTTATGACAAGAACGAATTTTTCGACGGCTTTTTCTCCCCAAGGGTCTCCTTGGGCTATACCGCCGGTGAAAAAAGGAACCATAATTTTAGGGCATCTTTTCAAACAGGATTTAGAAACCCCGTTACCCAAGACCTGTTCATAGGGCTTAATCTTGGGAATGTGATTTTGGTGGGATCCGCGCCGGATAATCTGGACAGTCGTACTTTTGAAATAACCAATAGTGCCACTGGAAATAGCGCCTCGTTCCTGCCCCGGGACACTTATGAGAATTCATTTACGGCTTCTTCCGTGAACGCTTTTAGAGCATCCAACTTTGCGGATCCAGGAGTATTGGAGGTCAGTAATCCGGGAATAGTTCAACCGGAACAGGTAGCTGCATTTGAGCTGGGTTATCGAGGACAGATCGGCAAGTTTACCATTGACCTTAGCGGTTACTACAACACCTTTGACGATTTTATTGCTACGGAAAGGGTCTTTGTGCCCTACTCTAGGGATGTGGCCAATGATGCGGGGGATATTCAGCAAGCTGCAATCGATGATGTAAGGAACGGGGATGTCCAATTATTTCAAGCCTATACCAATTCCCGGGCCGAAGTGGAATCTTATGGAGCTACCTTGGGAGTTAGCACCAAAGTCCTGGGAGGCTTTGACCTAGGGGCCAATTATACCTATGCCGACTTTGAGTTGGATGAAACCTTAAACCCGGATTTTAGGCCTCAGTTCAATACCCCACAACATAAGGTAAAGGCTTCCTTTGGCCATGAGGAACTGTTTACGAACTTTGGATTTAACCTTAACTACCGTTGGAGCGATGCCTTCTTATGGCAGGCAGGATATGCGGATGGTGATGTGCCCGCTTTTACCGTACTGGATGCCCAAGTGAATTATGCCGTCCCTAGCATAAAATCGGTTTTTAAGGTGGGAGGATCCAATATTTTGGCCGATGAATATTTTACCATTGTCGGGGGTGGATTGGTAGGCGCAATTTACTATGTTTCCTGGACTATAAATCCTTGATATTGTTATGGATTAAAAACTTTTGGGAGTGAGTTTTCACTCCCTTTTTTGTGCATAAAAAACAAGAATAGGATGTTTTCAATTCAAAGGGATTATGCTATCTTTGCAGCCGGAAAAACAAAGGCTTTATAACGTAATTGCCAACCCTAACGTTTAAACACAGATAATAATGTCCAAAATCACAGGTAAAGTGGCCCAGATTATAGGTCCGGTGGTAGATGTTGAATTTGATTCGGGATTAGATCTTCCCAAAATTTATGATTCCCTGGAAATTACCCGTGAGGACGGGTCCATATTGGTGCTGGAGGTACAATCCCACATTGGAGAGAACACGGTACGGTCCATATCCATGGATTCCACAGATGGATTGAGTAGAGGTACGGAAGTGTTGGCCACTGGCAACGCCATACAAATGCCCATTGGAGAGGAAGTATATGGCCGCTTGTTCAACGTTATTGGTGATGCGATCGATGGGATGGAAAATCTGCCCAAAGAAGGGGAGAACGGTCTCCCTATCCATAGGGAAGCTCCTAGGTTCGAGGATCTTTCTACCTCTACGGAAGTGCTTTTTACCGGTATAAAAGTTATCGACCTAATAGAGCCTTATGCCAAAGGAGGTAAAATTGGACTGTTCGGTGGTGCAGGGGTAGGAAAAACAGTATTGATACAGGAGTTGATCAATAATATTGCCAAGGGCCATGGAGGTCTTTCCGTTTTTGCGGGAGTTGGCGAACGTACCCGTGAAGGAAACGATTTGCTTCGTGAGATGTTGGAGTCCGGGATCATTAAGTATGGGGACGATTTTCTACACTCTATGGAAGAAGGGGGTTGGGATTTGTCCAAGGTGGATAAAAAGGCCATGAAGGAGTCCAAGGCCACTTTTGTCTTTGGACAGATGAACGAACCTCCTGGTGCTCGGGCAAGAGTGGCACTATCAGGACTCACCGTTGCGGAGTATTTCCGGGATGGTGCCGGTGACGGACAAGGTAAGGATGTACTTTTCTTTGTAGACAACATTTTCCGTTTTACCCAAGCTGGTTCCGAAGTATCCGCTCTTTTGGGACGTATGCCGTCGGCCGTGGGTTATCAGCCTACTTTGGCTACGGAAATGGGTGCTATGCAGGAGCGCATTACCTCCACTAAAAGAGGCTCTATAACCTCTGTACAAGCGGTATACGTGCCTGCAGACGATTTAACTGATCCTGCGCCGGCTACAACTTTTGCTCACTTGGATGCCACAACGGTATTGTCCCGAAAAATTGCGGAGCTAGGAATTTATCCTGCTGTGGATCCCTTGGATTCCACCTCTCGGATTTTAACTCCTGAAATCTTGGGCAAAGATCATTATGCTTGTGCCCAAAGGGTAAAAGAGTTGTTGCAACGGTATAAGGAACTTCAGGATATTATAGCCATTTTGGGAATGGAGGAACTTTCCGAAGAGGATAAACTGGCCGTTGGCCGTGCAAGACGGGTACAACGTTTCCTTTCGCAACCTTTCCATGTGGCGGAACAATTTACGGGCACACCTGGGGTATTGGTAGATATTAAGGATACCATCAAAGGTTTTAATATGATTATGGATGGGGAATTGGATCACTTGCCGGAATCTGCCTTTAACCTTAAGGGAACCATAGAGGATGCCATAGAAGCTGGGGAAAAAATGCTGGCCGAGGCGTAGCCGAGGCCAATGCCGAACTTGTTTCGGCATCTGCTAATTTTTAAGGATTTCCGCCTATGCGGAAATGAAATAAAAAACCCGAATACATGTATTTAGAAATAGTATCACCGGAGGCTACATTGTTCGCAGGCGAGGTTAAATCTGTTACCGTACCTGGGATTAACGGGGAATTCCAAATGCTCACCGATCACGCCCCCATCGTATCTTTGTTACAAGAAGGAAATGTTAAGGTTGAAGGCGATATAACCATAGACGAGGCCTTTGAGCATAAGTTTACCCAAGATGGGAACGGAAAAACCCTTTTGACCATCTCCAGTGGAACCGTGGAACTTAAGAACAATACCGTTATTGTGTTGGCAGACTAGGTTTGCTTATTTGTGGTTAAGATATTTTTGAAGCCATGCACACAAAGTGTATGGCTTCTTTGTTGGTACAGTAGTGATGGAACAAAGGAATATTATCATTTCCGAAGGCAACAGACCGTTGTGGCAATTGATCATTGCATCAGCGCATTATACGGCCATTATTTCCTTACTTTTCTTTTTCTTTATAAGTTTTGAGTTTACAACTGAGGTAAAAAGATTAAAAGGTAGTTTCTCTTTTTTGGAATTGGCTCTGTACTTGCTTCCCTCCGCGTTGTACTTTTCCTTGGTCAAAGATGTGCTTTTTGATCTCGTTAACCGGAAATACAAGGAACAATATAGGGTTGGGCCCCTAAAATTTGGTCAATGGCGAAGGCTGCCCAAAATAGATTATGTCTCCGTTTTTAAACAACCCAAGGCAGATGGGGGTTTTGTGTACGAAACCAATCTATGGTATAATCGGAACAAACATTTTAACATCTATGAAAGTGATAGCCCGGACGCCGTATTTCTTATGGGTGAGAGTGTGGCCAAGGCTTTACATGTTAAACTGTTGGATGCCACCGAACCAAATGATTATAAATGGGTGGAGGTGGAATAAGGACCCGTGTCTTACTGCTTTCTGTAAGCCAATGCACAAAGAGTGCCCAGGCAATCTTTTGTCCCGAATCTTTGGGATAAACCTGCAAGAAGGAAGAAGCGCTAAGGAAAATGTTTTAATATGGTCAACGCAAAGTACGCTGTATGCCGGTATAATCAGTTATCCTGAGGCGAGGATTCCCTATCCTTCCTGTATTTTTCAACAAAGTCCGCTATGGGGATATCATCTATAAATACATTACTTAGTACGGCGGTACCCTGCTTTATATGGACTAGACCATAGCAGATGCGCGTGGTATCCTGTTGAGCTTTACGAACGGAAATCTCGGCATCATAGGCTTTGTATTCGTTCATGTAGAATCGATTAAAGGGAATGTCGAAATTCACTTTTCCATTATAATTGAAATTGCTTTTTGCCGTGAAATAATCGTCGGAAGTGTCCAATTGGGTCTTACTTACGGTTTTTACGGCCGCAAAACCTTCGGCATCGGTCTTAAGATATACGAAGACTTTCCCATGATAACCGTTCCAGCTATCGTCGTTTGTTTCAAATGAATCTATCTCATAGTATAAATCGATGTACTTGCCTCTCAAGGGGTCGCTGGGATCAATGGGCTGGGTCTTGAACTTATAGGCCGTTCCTGTACTTAGGACATCTTCCTGTTGGTATATCATTTGCGCGGGAACAAATAATTGAATCGCGAACAAAATAAACAATAAGGTTATGGATAAGGATTTACTCATGGCTTTCCGGATTTGAATGAAGAGTGTTTTTACGTTGCTTTTTCAATAGTAGGTAGTTGGCGAAAAAGAAGCCCAAGCCTACGGAAATGAAGAGTATACCCCTAAAAATAAAGTCGAGATTCGTGTCGAAAAATCTACAGATA
>JBCBSN010000203.1:0-8495 GCA_039819225.1 Bacteroidota bacterium
CTGCAACATCATCTGTGTTTCCACCCCTTTTTAATGGAATTTGGTCTCTCCATTGTTGTACCACCTTAGAATATGGTGCACGCGGGATTCGATGTAATGCAATTGCCCCAGGATTTATTGAAACAGAAATGACTGCAAAATTAGATTCTAAGGTGGTACAACAATGGAGAGACCAAATTCCATTAAAAAGGGGTGGAAACACAGATGATGTTGCAGAAGCAGCGATGTACTTAGGTTCTGATTTAGCCGGCTATGTAACCGGGCAGGTTCTTCAGGTTGATGGCGGAATGTTGACTTAGAAGAATAGCCAGAAGTTCCATTTCAAGAAATTCCTGTCCTAAATTATGGATCAATTCCCCACTATGCATGGAGATACAAACAGTACTTTTAATTATTGCGGCGGCGGTACTGGCCTTGGCAATTGTTGTATTTCAATACCATTTTAGGGGCAAAGGGAGCAGTAACCTAAGAATATTGCTCTCCGTTTTACGTTTCTTCGCACTTTTTGGGATTTTGGTATTGCTGATCAACCCCAAGTTTACCAAAAAAGATATCCATCTGGAAAAACCGCTGCTTTTGCTGCTTGTGGACAATTCCATGTCCGTAGAAACCTCCAAGGATACACTTCAAAATGTCCTAAACGAACTTAGGGAAAAAAAGGAGCTTTCAGAGCGATTTACAACGCAGACCTATACTTTTGGCACGGACTTAAGGGCTTTGGATAGCTTAAATTTTAAAGAACGCCATACCAATATCCAAAAGGCTTTATCCTCCTTAGAGGATATCCATTCCCAAGCGCATAAAATCATTTTGTTATTAACGGACGGGAACCAGACCAAAGGTGCGGACTACCTTTTTGCCTCAAAGAATACAAATACTCCGGTTTATCCATTGGTCATTGGAGACACTACGCGTTATGAGGATATTCGCATAGAAAGGGTGATTGTAAACACCTATGCCTTTCTAAAGAATAAATTTCCCGTGGAAATCCATGTGGACTATGAAGGCCAAGGGAGCATAACTTCTACCTACACGATCAAGGTCAATGGTCGTACGGTTAAGACCCAAAGCCTTGCCTTAAGTGCGTCTAACAGCAGTCTTATCCTTAGCGAACTGCTCAATGCCGATACTGTAGGCCCCAAGACCATTGAAGTTTTCCTGGAACCCCTTAACAACGAAAGGAATGTTTTCAATAACACCAAGAGTGTAGGTGTAGAAGTTATTGACGAGAAAACCAATGTGGTCATTGTTTCAAATATGCCCCATCCGGATATCGGGGCATTGAAGAACGCCATTGAAAGTAACGAACAACGCTCCGTTTCCGTACAAAGGCCCGGAATCCCTATGACCGAAATGGAGGATGCGGACATGTTTGTTCTTTACCAGCCCAATACGGCGTTTTCCCCTATTTACGATTACTTAAAGAAACGCGAAGTCAATTATCTTACCGTGGCCGGATCTGAGGTAGATTGGTCATTCCTTAATAAGGTGCAAAGCAGTTTTTCCAAAGACGGATTCGGGGAAAAGGAAGAAATTTTTCCTGCTGTAAACCCGGCCTTTGGCTTTTTTGATATCACCGACTTTTCCACGGAGGGCTTTCCTCCGTTACAAAGTGAATTAGGGGAAATACAGATATATAAACCCCATGAAGTGCTTCTGGGACAACGGATTAGGGGCGTGGACGTAAACGACCCCTTATTGGCCGTAATCGGAAATGATCAGGAGCGGGAAGTGGTTCTTTTTGGAGAGGACTTCTGGAAATGGAGGATGCAAAGTTATCGCAACGAAGCGGACTTTAGCAATTTTGATGAGCTCATGGGCAAGCTACTCTTATATCTATCAAATGACCGATCCAAAAACCGTTTGGATGTGGATTATGACCTGGTTTATGAAAACAACGGGGATACCCGGATATATGCCAGATATTTTGATGAGGCGTATGAAATAGACGCCGACGCCCAATTGACAATACATGTCAAATCACGGGAAACCGGTTTTAATAAGGAAATCCCAATGCTTTTAGGAGATAACCGTTATGAGGTGGATCTTGGTGAAGTTCCTCCTGGAGCGTATACTTTTGAAGTAACGGTTAAGGATAAGAATATTCGTTCTTCCGGCAACTTTAGCATCATGGATTTCAATGTAGAGCAACAGTTACGATCCAGTGACCATGGCCGATTGGCACAATTGGCCTTGAACACGGGTGGAAAGCTTTTTTTCCCTCGGGAACTAAGGAATCTGGAAAATGAACTTTTACGGGACCCACGGTTTTTACCGATTCAAAAAAGCAGGGAAATCGTTGTATCTTTGATAGATTTTAGAATGCTATTGTTTTTCATAATAATATTGCTTGCAATGGAGTGGTTTATACGGAAGTATAACGGATTGATTTAATAAAAATACTATGGACAGATTACCAAAATTAGTAGTACCCTTGGTTTTTGGGGTTATTATATTCTTTTTATTGTTTTCCAATGCCTTTGTGAACATTGGTGCGGGAGAAGCCGGTGTTTTATGGAAACGTTTTAGTGGAGGTGTGGTTACGGATGAACCGCCCTTGGGAGAGGGTTTCCATATTGTGGCCCCATGGAACAAGGTATATATTTATGAGGTGCGCCGGCAAGAGATTTTTGAAAAGATGAAAGTATTGTCCTCCAACGGACTCGACATCCAGTTGGATGCCTCTGCCTGGTATATGCCCAAAGCTTCGGATTTGGGAAAACTACATCAAAAAATCGGGGATAATTATTTAGAGCGTATTCTTTTGCCCACCATTCGTTCAGCGGCACGATCCGTGGTGGGGCGTTATACCCCGGAGCAGCTGTATTCTAGCAAACGGGACGCCATTCAACAGGAAATTTTCGAGGAGACCAAGAAAATAGTGGATGACCAATACATTGTCCTGGACGAGATTTTGGTCCGTGATGTTACCCTTCCGCCCACGATTAAGGAGGCCATAGAGCGGAAACTAAAACAGGAACAGGAATCCTTGGAATACGAGTTTCGCTTGGAAAAGGCAGAAAAGGAAGCACAGCGGCAACGGATCGAGGCACAGGGAAAGGCCGATGCCAACAAGATTCTAAGTGCTTCGCTTACGGATAAAATTTTACAGGATAAAGGTATTGAGGCCACCTTGCAGCTATCCCAGTCCCCAAACTCCAAAGTAGTGGTAGTCGGTTCCAGTGGGGATGGTCTGCCATTGATCTTAGGCAACAATTAAAGGTTTGACATTTATGGTCTGGGAAAGGACTTTTTGTTGCATTTACAAATTTTCCTTTGCAGAATGAAAAATACCTTTTACATTTACGGCATAATGAGAAATAACAATACACATCATCATTTTTATTCTTGCGTTCAGGCGAGGTAAAAAATGTATTGTAGCTGTATTACAAGATATTAAACCCGTTTGAGCGATCAAGCGGGTTTTTTAATTTCATTCCGGCGAAGGCCGGAATCGGGAAAATGCAATTAAGTGATTTCCGCCATCGCATGAATCTGAAAAGTACAATGAGAAGATTCCCGCCTTCGCAGGAATGAAGATATAAGAGTAATTTATGAACATACGGATAGCAATACAGAAATCAGGTAGGCTTAATGAGGATTCCTTGCGCATTTTAAAGGATTGTGGCGTTTCCATAGAAAATGGAAAGGATCAGTTGAAGGCCTCGGCCCGCAATTTTCCCATGGAGGTATTCTACCTAAGGAATGGGGATATCCCGCAATATCTTAGGGATGGGGTAGTGGATATTGCCATAATTGGCGAAAATGTACTGGTGGAAAAGGGGAAGGATATCGCTATAGCGGAGAAACTGGGCTTTTCCAAATGCCGGGTTTCCCTGGCCGTTCCAAAATCCGACAACTATGCTTCCATAGCGGATTTGGAGGGAAAGCGCATCGCCACTTCATACCCTAATACTGTACGGAACTATCTGGAGAAAAAAGGAATCCATGCCGATTTACATATTATCAATGGTTCCGTGGAAATAGCGCCTAACATTGGTCTGGCCGATGCCATTTGCGATATTGTATCTAGCGGTAGTACGCTGTTCAAGAACAATTTAAAAGAAGTAGAGGTGATGTTAAAGAGTGAGGCGGTTTTGGCCGTTTCCCCTCAAATTTCGGCGGAACGTAAAGAGATTTTGGGCAAGTTACGGTTTCGAATCCGTTCGGTACTTCAGGCAAGGCAATCCAAATATATACTTTTGAATGCCCCTAACGATAAGTTGGATGCCATTATTGAATTGTTGCCCGGAATGCGCAGCCCAACAGTGCTTCCTTTGGCCGAGGAGGGCTGGAGTTCGGTACACACGGTACTCCATAAGGATAAGTTTTGGGAGGTTATCGATGGATTAAAACAGGCCGGTGCCGAAGGCATTTTGGTATGTCCCATTGAGAAGATGGTTTTATGATGTGGACCTGCAGGGTTGCCAAAACGGGAGGATAAAACTTAAACAGGCTCTTAAAAAGAACTAGAACAAATGCAAGTAATAGATAACCCAAAAAGGGAGGATTGGAAGGATATATTGGAACGTCCTACCCGATTCCTGGGCGACATTGAAAAAACAGTGGAAACCATTTTTAAGGCCGTACGGGAAGAAGGGGATAGGGCCTTACACCGATTTACCCAAAAATTCGATGGCGTTTCTTTGCAGAGTCTTAAGGTAACTAAGGAAGAAATCGATAACGCAAAAAAAAATGTCCCTCAGGAATTAAGGAAGGCCATTCAATTGGCGAAGGCCAACATTGTAAAGTTCCATAGTGCACAGCAAACGGAAAAGGTAAGCGTAGAAACGTTGCCCGGGGTTACATGCTGGCAGGAAAAGAGGCCCATTGAAAAAGTGGGACTTTACATTCCCGGAGGAACGGCACCTTTATTCTCCACTATCTTAATGTTAGCAGTACCCGCAAATATTGCAGGTTGTAAGGAGATTCTTTTATCTACCCCGCCAAATGAAGAAGGAGAAATTGATCCGGCCATTCTCTTTACGGCGGATTTATGCGGGGTGTCCCAAATCTTTAAGGTCGGGGGTATCCAAGCGATTGCGGGGATGACCTTTGGAACCGAAAGTATTACTCCAGTATATAAGATTTTTGGACCTGGAAACCAATATGTTACTGTAGCAAAACAACTATCTACAAAATATGGGGTCGCTATTGATATGCCAGCGGGCCCCAGTGAGCTTTTGATAGTGGCGGATGATTCTGCCAATACTGCATTTTTAGCTTCGGATTTGCTCAGTCAGGCAGAACATGGGGTGGACAGTCAGGTAATTTTGGTAAGCACCTCCCTGCAATTATTGGATGCCGTGGCCAAAGAGGTCGAAAGGCAATTGGAAGGCCTACCAAGAAAGGAAATTGCCCGGAAAGCTATTTCCAATAGCAGATCGATTTATGTGAAGGAGCACGCCGATGCGTTGGAACTGATCAATCAATATGGCCCTGAACACTTCATTGTGTGTACGGCCAATACTGATTTTTATGTCCAAAATATAGCCAATGCGGGATCCGTATTTATTGGAAATTATACCCCGGAAAGTGCCGGGGACTACGCTTCGGGGACCAACCATACCCTGCCTACAAATGGTTACGCCAAACAATACAGTGGGGTAAACTTGGATAGTTTTCTAAAGAGCATGACTTTTCAAAAGATTACGGAAGAGGGAATACGCCATATCGGAAATGCCGTGGAGTTAATGGCCGAGGCCGAAGGGTTGGAGGCCCATAAGAATGCGATAACCCTTAGGCTAAACAGTTTAGAATAATGGTGATGGGAACTCTAGTGCATAAGGGAGTATTGGACGGATAATTACAAAGAAGAAATATCTATAGCGATAAAGTGAATTTTAATCTCAACGACATCATAAGGAAAAGCATAAGAGGTGTAAAACCCTACTCCTCGGCAAGGGACGAATATGTTTCCGATGGTTCGGACATGGTATTTCTGGATGCCAATGAGAATCCTTTTGACTCCGGGGTAAACCGATATCCCGATCCCCAACAGCGCGGTCTTAAGACCCTGTTGGCAGAGCAAAAAAAGGTGCCAGCGGAACAAATATTGTTGGGCAATGGCAGTGATGAGGTACTGGACCTGATATACCGAGCCTTTTGCGAGCCAGGGAGGGACAATGTTATCACCTTACCGCCTACCTACGGCATGTACAACGTTTTGGCAGGAATCAATGAAGTAGAGAATAGGGAAGTCTATTTGACCCATGATTTTGAACCTGATGTGGACAAGGTTTTGGCCAGGGCCGATGAATATACAAAACTGATATTTTTGTGCTCGCCCAACAATCCTACGGGCAATAGCTTTGAATCCAAGTCGATACAGAGAATTTTGGAGAATTTCAAGGGTCTTGTGGTATTGGATGAAGCGTATATTGATTTTTCCAGGAACAAGGGTTGGCTCGGGGAGTTGGGCAACCATCCGAACCTGATAGTCACACAAACCCTTTCCAAAGCATATGGTATGGCCGGGATACGCCTTGGCATTTGTTATGCCTCCCGCGAGGTTATAGCGGTGCTGAACAAGATAAAACCGCCCTACAATGTAAATGAGCTTACACAACAACGGGCGCTGGAAGGTGTTCAGGACCAAGAAGGCATGCAAAGTGAAGTTCAAAAGATTTTAACCGAAAGGGAAAAGTTGGTGAATGCCCTGGGAGAAGTTTCTTTTTTTTCCAAGGTGTATCCAACGGATGCCAATTTTGTATTGGCCCAGGTAGATGATGCGGATTTGCGTTATCGCCAATTATTAAAACAAGGCATTGTGGTGCGTAACCGTAGTAAACAACCACTTTGCAAAAACACATTGCGGTTCACTGTGGGCACTGCCATGGAGAACACAAAATTGATCAATGCCCTAAAGGAACTCTAAATTATGGAAGCTATGGACAAAAATGACACGAGCGAGCGTTCCCTATTTCAGGGGGAGCTTACGGATATGGGGAGTACCAAGATCCTGTTCATTGATCGGGACGGTACCTTGATCAAGGAACCGGAGGACGAGCAGATTGACGACTTTTCCAAATTGGAATTCTATCCCGGAGCGTTTACCTATTTAGGAAAAATTGCCAGGGAGTTAGACTATGAGTTGGTCATGATTACCAATCAGGATGGTCTGGGTACCAGTGTATTTCCGGAGGAAACCTTTTGGCCCGTTCACAATTTCGTTTTAAAATCCTTTGAGAACGAAGGTGTTGCGTTTAACAAGGTTTTTATAGACCGTACTTATCCACATGAGAATGCCGACACCAGAAAACCAAAGACCGGTCTTTTGACAGAATATTTTAAGAAACCATATGACCTGGAGAATTCCTTTGTTATCGGGGATCGCCTAACGGATATGGAACTGGCCAAGAATTTAGGGGCCAAGGGCATTTTTATCAACGATAATACAAACCTGGGTACAGATGAGATTACCTTAGGGCAAACGGCATTGGATACGGTCATCGCTTTGGAAAGCAATGAATGGGAAAAGATATATACATTTTTGAAGTTGAAAGATCGGGTGGCCGAAATCCATAGGAATACAAATGAAACCGACATATCCATAAGAATAAATCTTGATGGGTCCGGCAAAGGGGCCATTAATACGGGCCTTGCCTTTTTTGATCATATGTTGGATCAATTGGCCCGTCATGGACAAATGGATTTGGAAATTCGAGTCAACGGGGATTTGGAAGTAGACGAGCACCACACCATTGAGGATACCGGAATTGCTTTGGGCGAAGCGTTCTTTAAGGCCCTGGGCGATAAACTGGGGATAGAACGATATGGGTTTTACCTTCCCATGGACGATTGTTTGGCCCAGGTAGCCCTTGATTTCGGTGGGCGTAATTGGCTAGTCTGGGAGGCCGATTTTAAGCGCGAAAAAGTTGGGGACATGCCCACGGAAATGTTCCATCATTTTTTTAAGTCCTTTACGGACGGGGCCAAGGCCAACCTAAATATAAAAGCGGAAGGTACCAATGAGCATCATAAGATAGAGGCCATTTTTAAGGCCTTGGCAAAAACCATTAAAATGGCGGTAAAACGGGATAAGGATAAAATGGTGTTGCCGAGTACAAAAGGAATTTTGTAAAATTGGAGGTACGAGGTACGAAATACGAAGTAAAAAAATAGATGCAGGATTTAACGTTAAGAACAAGAAAATTTGCCGCTGCCTGTTGGAGACTATGTACCAAGATACCTAAATCCCGCGAATATGACGCTTGGGTAAGGCAGTTGATAAGATGTTCGGGTTCCGTAGGAGCTAATTATAGGGCTTCTCAGAGGGGAAAATCAACAGCTGACTTCATAAACAAACTTAAAATCGTAGAGGAAGAAGTAGATGAATCGATATACTGGTTGGAGCTTTTCTTGGAAGTAACGGACACGAATCATAAGGAAATCAACAATCTCAAGAAAGAAGGGGAAGAATTATTGGCCATTATGGTAGCCTCTATTAAAACAGCTCGAAAAAATAGAAAATGATGAATATCATTATTAACGCA
>JBCBSN010000204.1:0-8444 GCA_039819225.1 Bacteroidota bacterium
CTATTAAAATTTGTTAATTTGTTTCCTTAAAAGAATAAAGCAGAAATTAGGTTGACAGGCACCGTATATAAATCCACAGGGAGTTGGCATTCACTTCGGCAAGAATAAACACCCAAACTCCCTATTTTCCATAGCATTCAATTCCACCCCTTTTTTTACATCTGTTTTGCTATACTAAAACAATATCCATTACCTTCATGGCGTTCTGTAAATCAAGTATTTTGTAACTTTTTATATTAATTCAAAAAAACCAAACAAATGATTAAAAAAGCTTTTTGTCTTGCATGTATCGCACTAATCGCATTCGTAGATGCAAACGCCCAGGAATTTAAGGTAATCACCAGCGTAGAATCCATCGTACCCAACGGCCTTGGACGGTCCAGAATCATAAATGCCATAGAAGAGAAGGATTATAAGGATTTTACCAGCGTACAAAGTGCTGAGGATAAGACCCGTAACAAATCCGATAGGGGTGAAATCCGTGTAAAGAATTTTGAAGAGACCAAACTTTTGAACTTTTATAACATTGGGGGCATCCGTTTTCAGAACATTGCCGCCAATGATGCCGTAATCACGTCCATGATAAACACCATGATCCAGGAAGGATGGGAACTGGCCTTTGTGACCAGTGCCGTGGAAAGTGAAGGTGGCAAAGGGGACGGCCAGGGCATTTTCATTACCCGGTACATCTTTAAGAGGTAAACTTTATCCTTTTTAAAACGGTTGGCATACTACCGTTCTTAATTATTGGATTACAGTCCGATAGCACTAAATTCCAATTCCATTATCCAAGGATTTAGGGCGATTCATGACATTGTCACCAGGATATGAAAGTCCCGTCCGATCCCCGGATAGGACTTTTAGCATCCCATAATCGGTATAGGCCGGTGCCCCCGTATTTCTAAGCTTTGATAATCCGCTCTTGATGGTTTATGGATTCCTGGTGAATGGCCTTGAACATCTTAAGGACGAATTCCTCGCTAAGTCCCTTGGACTCGCCTTCCAAAATCATTTTGCCCAAAATAGCGTTCCATCGGTTGGTCTGCAACACGGCTACATTGCGTTGTTTCTTTAATTTACCGATACCGTCGGAGACCTTCATCCGTTTTCCGAGCATATCGATTAGCTGATTGTCAATAACATCTATCTGTGCCCGCAGATTGCTCAATTCCTTATTGTACTCCGCTTCCTTATCGGTTTCCTTTCTTATCTTCAAATCTTCCATAATCCGTACCAATCGTTGTGGGGTAATCTGCTGGGCGGCATCGCTCCAGGCATTGTCCGGGTCATGATGGGTCTCGATCATCAGCCCGTCAAAATTAAGATCCAAGGCGGTCTGTGACACATCAAGGATCATATCCCTTTTTCCCGTAATGTGTGAGGGATCATTGATAATAGGGAGGTCCGGGAAACGCGTCTGCAATTCAATGGCCAACTGCCACTCCGGGATATTTCGGTATTTACTTTTTTCATAGGTAGAAAAGCCCCTATGAATGACACCCAACTTTTTAATATCTGCGGAATGTAGACGTTCCACAGCACCCAACCAAAGGGATAAATCCGGGTTTACCGGATTCTTGACCAGGACCACTTTGTCCGTACCTTTAAGGGCATCCGCTATTTCCTGGACTATAAAAGGACTGACCGTAGAACGGGCCCCTACCCATAACAGGTCCATATCGTGCTCCAGGGCCAATTCCACATGGTTCCTATTGGCCACCTCGGTAGCGGTCATTAAGCCCGTTTCCTGTTTTACCTTTTGCAGCCACTTGAGTCCTAGGGCGCCCACACCTTCAAAATTCCCCGGACGGGTTCGCGGTTTCCAGATTCCGGCACGGTAGTAGTTTACATCCGTATCCTTAAGTTCATTGGCGATCCGTAGCACCTGCTCCTCCGTCTCTGCGCTACATGGGCCTGCAATAACCAAGGGGTGGGGCAGTTGCATATCGTCCAACCATTTTCTCATTTCCTTTGTGTTCTCCATTTTTATCCTTTGTTAAGTGGTATTCCGTTTAGTATTTCCTTTATTCTGTTCGTTTTTTCCATTTCAGAATAGATTCCTTTATAATCATCCCTAAGCAGTAGTTGCCTAAAAGCCTCTAGATTCTGGATGTATTCCTCCAAGGTCTCCACGACGTTTTCCTTGTTCTGTTCAAAAATAGGCGTCCACATGGCCGGGGAACTTTTGGCAAGGCGCACTGTGCTTTCAAATCCACTACCGGCCATATCAAAAATATCCCTTTCGTTCTTTTCCTTATCAATTACGGTCTTTCCCAACATAAAGGAGCTTATGTGGGACAAATGGGAAACATAGGCGATATGACTGTCATGTGCCCTTGGATTCATATATCGGATACGCATACCCATGCCCTGAAACAACCCTAAAGCCCGTTCTTGAAGTTTAAAGGCCGTCTTTTCTACCTCGCAAATGATATTGGTCTTTCCTTGATACAATCCTTCTATGGCAGCGGAGGGTCCTGAAAATTCAGTCCCGGCTATGGGATGGCAGGCCAAAAAATTCCGTCTTTTGGGATGATTTTCCACGGCCCTGCAAATTTGTGCCTTAGTAGAGCCTCCATCAAAGACCAAACCATCGTCACCTACATTGTCCAAAATCATTGGCAATTCCCTGGCCAAGGCATCTACGGGTATACATACGGCAATCACATCCGCATTGTCCAGACTATCATAGTTGCATTCCAAATCAATAATGCCCAACGACAAGGCTTCGTCCAAATGTACCGGATCACTATCCATTCCATGGATTATCGAATCTGGGTGTAACCTCCTTAATTCTTTAGCAAAGGAGCCACCTATTAGGCCGATACCGATGATAAAAATGTTCATTTTTTAGATATAAGAGTTGGGATATGAGATTTTAGGTATGAGACTGGAGGGCGTAAAGCCTAGAAGCTAAAAATAAACTTATGACCCCGTAGCTTCTCAATTCCGCTATAATTCCATATACTCCAAATTTTGCATTTCTTATCTTCTTATTTCATCTTTTCAAACTAAAAACGGCTGATCGCCTCTTCAATTTTTTGCTCCTTTACGCATAGCGAAAAACGAATATACCCTTCGCCATTTTTTCCGAAGATCGTTCCCGGTGCAATAAAAATATCCTTGCCATACAATATGGAATCTATAAAATCCTCAGAGGACTTGGACCCTTTGGGCAGTTTGGCCCAAACAAACATTCCCGCCGTATTCCTATCGTAGGTACATTGCAATTTGTCCACTAATTTGAACATCAGGTTCCTTCTATGGTTATAGACCTCGTCCAACCGGGCAAACCATTCCTTACCACTCCTCAGAGCCGTAACCGCCCCCTGCTGTATACCGTAGAACATCCCAGAATCCATATTACTTTTGATTTTTAACACTGCATTAATATGTCCTGCGCTGCCCATAACCATGCCCACACGCCAACCGGCCATATTAAAGGTCTTGCTTAGGGAGTTTAGTTCCAATGCCACCTCTTTAGCTCCTTCTATTTGTAGAATGCTGGTAGGGTTCTGGTTCAATACAAAGCTATAGGGATTGTCATTGACCAATAAAATGGACCTTTTTCGGGCAAAATGGACCAACTCCTCCATTTTTTCATGGGTAATGGTTGCCCCTGTGGGCATATTGGGATAGCTGATCCACATTAATTTAACCTTGGAGAGATCCATTTTCCCGAGCATTTCCAAATTTGGTAACCAGTTGCCCCCTTCCATGAGGTCATAAGTCATGGGTATGGCACCGACCAATTTGGTAACAGAGGTATAGGTAGGATAGCCCGGATCGGGAATCAGCACCTTGTCTCCCGGATTTAAAAAGGCCATGCTAATATGCATAATCCCCTCTTTAGAGCCGATCAGGGGCAATATCTCTTCCTTACCATCCAATGTAACGCCAAACTTGGACAGGTAAAAATCCGCCATGGCCTCTCTCAGTTCAGGAAGCCCCTGGTAGCTCTGGTATTGATGTGCACCAGGCATTTGCAATACCTCTTTCAATGTGTTCAATACCTCTTGGGAGGGATCCAGATCAGGGCTGCCGATCCCCATATTAATGATAGGCCTACCCTGGGCCATCAGTTGCCTTACCTCACGTAATTTTTTGGAGAAATAATACTCCTCCACCGTCTGTAGGCGATTCGCCGTCCGTATCATAACATGGCATTTTTATACTCGCCCAAGACTTTAAAATTCTCGGACATAATCTCCAAAAGCGATTTTGTCTTGGCAAAATTATCATAATGCTCAAAAGTCACATCCACAAAGAATGCATACTTCCAAGGAGTTTCTATAATGGGTAAGGACTGAATTTTGGTCAAATTAAGGTTACAATCGCTCATAACGTTCAACACCGTGGCAAGGCTACCCCTTTTGTGATCGGTCTCAAACCTCAAGGAGGCTTTGTTGATTTGTTCTTTTGGCAATTCCTTGTTTTTGGTCTTCACAATAATGAACCGTGTGGCATTGTTCTTTATGGTCTGTATTTCCTTTTTTATTATCTCAAGGCTGTACAAATCGGCAGCTACCTGGGGGGCTATCGCCGCAATACCCGTCAATGACTTTTCTTGTATTCGCTTTGCGGTCTCGGCGGTATCCACATCCTCAACCATCTTAATATGGGGCTGGGTCTTAAGAAATTCCCGGCATTGCAGTAGGGCCATGGGGTGGGATCTTACTTCTATAAGATCTTGGATGGATTGACCCGGCAGGGCCATAAGATTATGATGGATGTTCAAATAATGTTCCCCGATAACATGAAGCTGACTATCATAGACCAAAGCATAATTGGGAATTATAGATCCCGCAATGGAATTTTCAATGGCCATAATGCCCTTGTCCGCGGTGCCATCCAACAAACGGTCTACCAATGCATGAAAAGAAAGACACTCTACCAAACCAACGGTATCCCCAAAATACTCCCGGGCCACCTGATGATGATTAGACCCCTTAATCCCCTGTATGGCTACTTTTAAGTTCATTGGCCACATTCTATTTCCTCCTCAACCAAAAGGAGTGGATTATTCAATTTTACAAATGCAACATTGTAATTCATTTCCTTCACTTAAGGAACTTATTTTGCGTTCAAGATGTTCCTGTCCATAGAAGCCTATCATAAAAAAAGTCCCGTTTGTTACGGGACTTCATATTATATCTTATTATCAATAGTACTACAATAGTCCCCCGCTTCTCTCAAAAAAGAAGTAAAAGTAAAAACCATTGTAGAAATATTGCTTTCTCATTTTCTTATAAACTTCGGCTAAAGTACTAATTAAATTTATAAATCAAATTTTGAAGGTGCCTTTTTTTAATTTATTGAATAATAACGAAAAACCTTGTGCTTTTATTTTTGAAATGCAATGACCTTTGCGAATTGTTCATTCGGATCCTCTTGCAAAGACCTCTTTTGATCATGGCATAGTCCTTCTTCGCCACCACAAAAAAGCCGTTTCACTTTTTTGGTGGCTTTAGTGAACTAGTCTTGACTTCATTATGCCTAAATTGATAATACGGAATCAAGTTACGCTTGTTTTCCATTATTTTTGGGAAAACTAATGGAAATCAATGTCAATTACTGTTCAAAACATTACTAAGACTTTTGGCCCGCAAAAGGCCCTGGAGAACGTTTCCTTTGATATCAAAAAAGGTGAAATCGTGGGTTTTTTGGGCCCTAATGGGGCCGGGAAGTCCACAATGATGAAGATCCTTACCACGTATTACACCGCAGATGAAGGGCATGCGAAGATAAATGGGCTTGATGTGGAAACCAACAAAAGAGCCGTCCAGGCCTGTATTGGATATCTCCCCGAGCACAACCCGCTATATTCGGAAATGTACGTTAGGGAGTATCTGGGTTTTAACGCTGATTTCCACCAAATCCCTAAATCCCGTATCGACGAGGTGATAATGCAAACCGGCCTGAATCCTGAAGCATCAAAAAAAATCGGGCAACTTTCAAAGGGATACCGCCAAAGGGTAGGACTGGCCGCGGCGTTGATCCATGATCCCGAAGTACTTATTATGGACGAACCTACCACAGGGTTGGACCCCAACCAATTAAAGGATATCCGTAAGCTTATCCTGGAAATTGGCAAGGAAAAGACGATTCTACTGTCCACTCATATTATGAAAGAGGTTGAAGCCGTGTGCGACCGGGTCCTTATCCTAAACAGAGGCATTTTGGTGGCAGATAAAAAGTTGGAAGACCTTAGGGAAGGGGAAGCGCAACTTATTGAGGTAGAGTTCGATTACCGGGTGGAAGAGGCATTTTTGCAAAAACTGCCCTATGTTGTCCGAGTAAAGAACACCGGAGGTTTCGTCTATGAACTTACCTTTGCCACCTCCCAAGATATGAGACCTGTGGTATTCGACTTTGCCCATGACAACCAACTAAAGACCCTTCAATTGAGCCGCAAGAACAAAAATCTGGATATCCTCTTCACAGAGTTGACTTCCTAAGGATACTTTGGGCCGAAAGAAAACCTGTTTAAAAGTCAGTTTTTGGCGGTTTTAAAAGCCCTACTTTTGTTCTAGACCCTTGGCAACCGTTCTAAAATATGTGACTTATTTTTTTCCTGCCCATCCATCCCGCAGATCCCATCACATATTTCAAAACAGCTTCTAAGGGAAAAAGAAACCTGTAATTTATGAAGAAGCATAAGGCACGCTTAGAGTTGTCCAAGGAGGCCATGCGGGCATATGGCCATAAAATTGTTGATATTATTGCAGAGCATCACCATAAACAGGGCCAAAAATTGCCCGTTGCCTTGGGTTCTAGGGAGGAAATGGATTCCCTTTTTTTAGAAGAGGCCCCAGAGAACCCTACAGATGCCACTCAGGTCCTGAAATTTGTAATGGAAAGAGTAATGACCAATACCACCCTAATATCACATCCCAAGAACTATTCTTTTGTTCCCGGGCCAAGCAATTATGTAAGTGTCATGGCCGATGCCCTCTCCAAGGGATTCAATATTTTTTCCGGAGGTTGGGGACTCTCACCCGCCGCTGCGGAGTTGGAAATCATCTGCATACAATGGTTGTTGAAGATATATAGATTTCCCTCAAAACAAGGAGGTGGAATTTTTACCAGCGGTGGTTCCATGGCAAACCTCACCGCACTTGCTACCGCCCGCAGAATAAAATGTGGGGAAGACCATTCCAATGCGGTCATCTATCTCTCCGATCAGACCCATTCCTCCAATATTAAGGCAATCCGTGTATTGGGTTTTACCAAAAAACAAGTTAGAATCATTCCGACCGATTCAGATTTTAAATTTTCCATTGCCAAATTCAAAAATGCCGTTGCCAAGGATCGTTTGCAAGGTTTACGACCTTTTTGCCTTATCGCCAATGCCGGTACCACCAATACCGGTACGGTAGATCCGCTTTTGGAACTGTCCCTACTTTGTAAGCAGGAAGATATCTGGATGCATGTAGACGGTGCTTATGGCGGTGCCGCGATCTTATCGGAAAAAGGGAAGGAACTGTTACGCGGTATAGAAAGGGCCGATTCCGTTACCGTAGATCCCCATAAATGGCTGTTTCAACCTTATGAGATTGGCTGTATTCTGGTGCGCAACCACAAGTATTTAAGTAATACGTTTACCGAAAAACCAGAGTATCTCCGGGATGTTGAGGGAAATACCTCTGAAATCAATTTTTATGATCATGGCATACAACTTACACGAAGCTTTAGGGCATTAAAACTGTATATGTCCATTAAAATCTTTGGATTAACGGAATTCAGAAAGGCAATACACTATTCCATAGAACTTGCCGAAAAGGTAGAGTCCCTATTAAGATCTAGCAAGGATTGGGAAGTCATACACCCTGCAAACCTGGCCATTATTAATTTTAGGTATAATCCCATGGAAAGGACATTTAAATCCGGAGAGCTCGATAAGATCAATGATTTTATCTCAGCTCGGATAGTTTCTTCCAGAAAGGCCCTATTGGTCACTACCGTTCTCCGCAATGAGGTGGTCCTGCGCATGTGCTTGATCAACCCAAGAACCACTTTGGACGACGTAAAAGAAACCTTGTCCCTATGTAGCCAATTTGCGGAGGATTACTTTGCCCGGGAAGAAGTGCCGGGTTGAATGCTACCCCATTTCTTCTTCTGTACACCCTTAGACCCTGTTTGATAGTATGTACTACGCTTGGATTCTATTTTAAAATGGGATAATAAAATGTTCCTTCTACACTCACTTCAAAATAATGTACAACAGTAGGGTCTACCATAATTGGACTTTATTTTCATATGACGAAAAAATATGGTATTTGTGGTATTGGGCATCTCTGAAAAAAGTACTACACAGACCCATTTTCTGTGTCCGTAATCATTTCGAACAAGTATTTTGCCTTTCCCGTACAATGGAAAGAATTCTTAAACAGGCTCTTAAAGTTTAACCAGATCAAGTGCCGAATAGTTTTTAATCGGGAAAG
>JBCBSN010000205.1:0-8300 GCA_039819225.1 Bacteroidota bacterium
ATAGCACTGCTAAAAACAAAGCTCCAAGATTCCGGGGACAAACTCTCTCTGGAATCTTGGAGCTTTGTTTTTAGCAGTGCTATGATTTTCAAGCATTGAAGCACAAATTTTTTTGGAGTGGGGGTTTTGTCCAAAAAGAGGGTCGAGATGTAATTTTTGGCTATGGAGGTCTTTTCGATCAACCGATGGACATTTATATAAGTCCAGTTTTTTTCCCGAATTTTTTGGGACAGGTGCCGGGCCAAATCCTGTCCCTTATGGCGCATTAGGATCTTAATATAGGGATGAGCCAATACATCCAAAACTTCTTGATAATACCAACCCTGTTCCCCCTTTTGTATGTGCAATCGAAAAAGTTGAAGGAATAGGGATGCCATAACAGTTTTCCCGAGGGGATAACCCATGGTAATGTTTATCGCTTTAATCTCTGGGGGCAGGGCATGTAACAAGGGATTTAGAAACCCTTCATCCGAAAGGACTACGGCCGTATTCGTTAATGAAGTGGAGGTGTTTTTGTTTAGGTTTTTTAGCAGGGTTCCCACATATTTGGCCTGGGTCACATTAGTGGGGACACCAATAATCTGAATTTCCTTTTTGGAACGAAAGTTTTCTTGGATTCCTTTTAAGGGATTGTTCCTAAAATGTGGCCATCCTTTAAAATGTTCTCTGATAAAATGGCCTGCATCATGTACCGGATCCTCCAAAAAGCTGGAATCCAAGTCCCAATAGATATGCGATTCAAGATTCAATAGGATGGTCTGTATAATCTCGCTTTCCGCTTTGTTTAGGGCATTAAAACCAATAAAAACATGTGGACACGTGCTGTTTTCCTGTAGATATGTTTCCAGTTTTTGATGTGCCTTTCTGTAAATCAGGCCTTGGTGTCCCAATCCCTTTTTTAGTAACGCAGTATTAAAAAGCGTATAAAGTTCCTCTAGACTATCCCAGAACTGGAGATACTCTTCCATCATCTCGGTTTTCTCCGCACTTGGAGACCAGTGGTTTATTTTTTGAACATCCGCAAGGTTGGAAAATAACTTTTGGGTATCTATAAGATAGCGGTCCATTTCATTAATATCCTGAATAAGTGTGCCGCTCCATTTGCTGAAGGTGTAAAATCCTTCTTTGTCTTTGGGATGATCCGAAGTCAGGTAGGCATTATAGAGCTCAAAAAGTTGTTGGGATACGCTAGCTGGGCGCAGACACGCCATTTTTTCCACAAAACTTTCTATGCTATGGATTTCGGGAGATAGGGAAGGGGTTGTATTGGAAGAGGCAATACACTGTTTTAAAAATGTCCCGGCCCGTTTGCTGGGAAGGATAAAAACAATATTCGATAAATCGGAATACTTCTGGCGTACTTCGGCTATAACTTCTTGCAAAAAGGTCTGCATAGACCAAAAATAAAAAGCCCTGACCATTTGGTCAGGGCTTTTTGGTTTTTATTGTTAGTCAACTTATTTTACCAAGTTGATTTCTACCCTTCTGTTCTGCTTTCTACCAGCTCTTGTGTTATTGGTAGCGATAGGCTTGTCTTCACCGTAACCTACGGCGGACAATCTAAATTCGTCTATTCCTTTGCTGACCAAGAAATCTTTTACAGAAAGTGCTCTCTTTTCGGAAAGACCTTGGTTCAATTTGGCACTACCTACACTATCAGTATGACCTTCTACCGTAAACTTGGCGGTTGGATATTCACTCAAAATCTGAATGATGTCAACCATTACGGAAGTAGACTCTGCTTTAATACTAGCTTTGCCAGTGTCGAACAAGATAGTTCTTGCATAGTCGTTCAATTGCTTTTGAACTTCTTCGGTTACTTCAGGGCAACCTTGGTTGGCAACTGTACCAGCTACATCTGGACACTGATCATCTTTGTCCAATACACTGTCACCATCTTTATCTGGCCATGGGCAACCTTTGTTTTCAGCTGGACCTGATTCATTTGGACACTCATCGTCCTTATCGGCAACACCGTCACCATCCGCATCTGGACAACCTGCCAAAGCGGCAAGTCCTGCGTCGTTTGGACAAGCATCGTCCTTATCGGCGACACCATCGCCATCCGCATCTGGACAACCGTTCATTTCCTTAGATCCAGCAGCATTTGGACAGCTGTCCTTGCTATCCTCTATGCCATCACCATCAGCATCCGGGCAACCGTTGAAGGCTTCTAGACCAGCAACTTCTGGACAAGCATCATCCTTGTCATAAACACCATCGCCATCTGTATCGGTACCTCCAAACTTAACGGAAATACCAGCAAGATGCTGCCAGTGTGTAACGCCATAATCCTCAAAAGCGTGCTTGTATTGGGTTTGAAGTGTAAGACCGATGTTCTCACTAAACCAGAAGTTTAAACCTGCTCCACCATTAGCGGTGCCGGCACCAATTTCATCGACCCAAGTATAACCACCACCAACTTCAATAAAGGGATCGATAACGGTATTTTTGAGAAAATTATACTTTATTGTACCATCTATAGCGTAGTGGGAAAGGTCATCCACACTTTCGTCCCCGAACTTACTTATCTTGTTCAAAGAACCTCTAGCACCAACGGAGAAACCGCTACCTACGGACTTGGATACCCCAACGAAGGAAATGGAAGGCAAAATGTTCCAGTGGTCTGTGGCATTGAAGAACTCATTACCAAAAGAACTTACATCCCCAGTTGGATATACGTCAATAGCATTTACCCCAAACTGAACCTGCCAAGGGTTGTTCTCGTCTTGAGCTTGGATGTTGTTAATCCCCGCAATAAGCACGGCAACAATCATTAATTTGCTAAGATGTTTCATGTTCAAATTTTTAAGTTTAAGTGTTTATTAGCTGCAAATGTAAGTTGTTAAATATTATTAACAAAATCAATCCTTTATTTTTTTTAACGCAATTTATAGAAAAAATAACGCAGTTAAACGATTTTTAAAACCTTTCCTATTTCGATAAATGCGGAAATGGCTTTGTCCAAATGTGCGATTTCGTGGGCGGCCGATAACTGCACTCGAATACGGGCTTTATCCTTGGGTACCACCGGATAAAAGAAACCGATGACATAGATACCCTTCTCCAAAAGCATACGCGCCATCCGTTGCGATAGCTTGGCATCGTAAAGCATTACGGGAACAATGGCCGAATCCCCTTCAAGGATATCAAAACCCGCCGTTTTCATCTTTTCCTTAAAGTATTTGGTGTTCCGCTGTAACTTATCCCTCAGGCTAGTGTCCTTTTCCAAAAGCTCAAAAACCTTTATGGAGGCCCCAACGATAGCGGGGGCAAGGGAATTGGAAAAGAGATAAGGGCGGGACCTTTGGCGAAGCATTTCAACAATCTCCTTTTTTCCGGTAGTATAACCGCCCATGGCCCCACCTAGTGCCTTGCCTAGGGTTCCGGTGATGATGTCCACCCGGCCCATGACCCCTTTTTGTTCCATGGTACCCCTACCCGTGCTGCCGATAAAGCCAGTGGCATGGCATTCATCTACCATGACCATGGCATCATATTGATCTGCAAGGTCACAAATCCTATCCAAAGGGGCCAAAAGCCCGTCCATGGAAAAAACGCCATCGGTAACAATGATCTTGAATCGGGCGTCGTCGGTATTGGCCTGCTTTAATTGTCGTTCAAGATCCTGCATGTCCCCATTGGCATATCGATATCTTTTGGCCTTGCACAGGCGCACACCGTCTATGATCGAGGCATGGTTTAGGGAATCCGAAATAATGGCGTCCTCCAGGGTCAATAAAGGTTCAAAGACGCCCCCATTGGCATCAAAGGCCGCTGCATATAAAATGGTATCCTCCGTGCCATAAAAATCCGAGATACGTTTTTCCAGCTCCTTATGGATGTCCTGGGTGCCACAGATAAAACGAACCGACGACATCCCAAAACCATGGGAGTCCAAAGTTTCCTTAGCCGCTTTGATAACTTCGGGATGAGAGGACAGCCCCAAGTAATTGTTGGCGCAAAAATTGAGTACTTCCTTACCTGTTGATGTTTTAATCATTGCATCCTGAGGAGTGGTAATAATTCGCTCTTCCTTAAAAAGTCCCGACTCCTTGATCACATCCAATTCTTGCTGTAAATGTTCTTTAATCTTTCCGTACATTGATTCTTTATTTTGTATCCTACTTACAAGAGATTATTTTGAAACATGTCTATTATTCTTTCTTGACGGCTCTCATTCATACCGGTCTCCAGCCCACTTTTTGGCAAAATACGTGTTCTTGTCCTAAGAAACCCCATTTTCTATACATACTCCAGTGTTACTTCCTTATCCTTTATATATACTATTATTTTATCCTTAATATAATGTCCCATGTCTTCCAAAGCCGCGGCATAGGCATATACCTGTTTATGATGGTTTGCGTTCGGTATACCGGTCTTGTAATCTAAGATAGTGGCCCAAGAACGTCCAAGAACAATACGATCTGGACGTAACACCTTACCATTGGGCAAAATAATATCCTGTTCGTTCAGAATTTTGTTGCCCGCACTAAAGTATTGCTTAAGCTTAGGATGATGGATAACCTTAGTTACCCTTTCCCTGATTACAAGCAATTGATTTTCCCCGATATCTCCATTTTGGACCAAACCAGAAAGCACCTTATCCAAATCGGTCGCAATCTCTATCTTGCCCAATATATAGTGTATAAGGTTCCCCTGATCCATGGCCATTTCCCTTTCCGTATCCCAGAGCATCCCCGATCGGGCCAACATCCGGAAGCTTCCACGATCTTTATAGGAATAGGTAAAGGCAATAGTTTCCTCTTTTGAAGTTTTGGCCGCCAAATCGGGGGGGGGTAATTCCCCAAAGGTGTAGTTCTTTTGGTGTTCTTGCCACATTCCCTTTTCTATGAGGTATTGGATAAAAAGCCCGGAATATTTATCCGTTCGATGCTCCCCCTTGGCGGAAATCTCCTTTTCGGATATAATATAGAGCCCGCGTGCGGCTCGGGTAAGGGCAACATATAGGATGTTATAGGCATCCAGTTCTAGTTTTTCCTGTTCCTCTAAAAACGCTTGAGCGGGGATTTTACCATATTGGGAAACTTCTGTTTTCTTATTGATCAAGACCTCGGTGAAACCATTAAAGGTATCTACCTCTACCGGAAGCCAAAGTTTAGGGTCCATTTCCTCATACACATAGGTGTTGGCGTAGGGAAAGATAACTATGGGAAACTCCAAGCCTTTGGCCTTGTGTACCGTCATAAGTTGTACTGCATTAAAGTTGGTGGGAGCAACAAGGCTTAGTTTTTCCATGTTCTTTTCCCAATGGGTCAGAAAACTAGAGATGCCCGCGCCTTCCTTTTGGGAGGTTTCCAAAGCAAAATCGAGCAAAGCGGTGATATAGGCATCGGAACTTTGGGCAAGTTCAAATTGGCGCACGGCATATTCCAAACCATCGTATACCGCCAATCTTCCGAAGAGTTCCAGGTCAAAATCATATTGGGATCTCAGTAATTTGGACAGCCCTGCCAAATGCCCTGTTAAAAAGGTGTGTTTTTCCAAGGAGTCGTCCGCCAAAAAGAGGAGGATCGGATAGGCCAATTCCCTAGTCCCGGGTTGGACGGCATATTCCAAAAGGGCTATAAGAAAACCTACTTTGGGGCTATGGGCTACCAAAAGAGTCTCAGAGGAAACAATAGGTATGTTTTTCTCCAAAAGAAAATCGGCCAACAGAATGCCGTGCTTCTTTTTCCGAGTTAGGATACAGACGTTGCCATAGGAATATCCATGGGCAATGATTTCCAAAATGTACTCAAGAACTTTATTGCAGTATAGGGCATCCAAATCGGCAGTCCCTTTCTTGTTCAAAAACGCAAGTGAGGCCAGGCCTCCCTTTTGGGCATTGGGAGATTGGTGGCTCCCTTTTTCATACAGTTCCCTGTAAGTAGGATTGCCCAGGGATTTGCCCGCACTTTTAAAAAAGGTATTGTTAAATGTTACCAATGCTTCAAAACTGCGATAGTTTTTAGGAAGGCTTTCTGTCTGCGGCGAAGTTACAAATGGGTTTGTGTTTAGGTTTACTAGGTTCAAAAACTGCTCGGCCCTTCCGCCCCGCCAACGGTAAATGGCTTGTTTGGCATCCCCCACAAGGAATAGCGAACCATTTTCTCCAGCTAGCGCATTGTCAATTAAGGGTATTAGATTGTCCCATTGCATCTGTGAAGTGTCCTGGAATTCGTCGATAAAATAATGACGGTATTTCTCGCCCAATCTTTCATAGATGAAGGGAGCGGGCTGGTTTTTTATTTCCTCTGATATTAGTGTATTGAACTCCGAAATGGGCAGAAGATCTCGTTCCTCTTGTATTTGTCGTAACTCCTGGCGAAGCGAATTTAGCAGTGTCAAAGGTATAACGTTACCATATACATTTATAAGAAATGCTCTTTCAAATAAGACTTTCTTTATGTCCAAATAGTACCGAAGTAGTCCTGTGGTCAGTTCCGGCGGTGGCGGTTCAATACCCGATTTTAAAATATTGCCCTCTAAAAGTTGCTTCTCCAAACTGTTTTTGTACAATTTTCCCGTATTGAACTCGGAGGCGCTTATCTTTTTAAAATGATCGGGCAGGGTTGCCCTGGGAAAATCAAGGTATGACAATCCTGAATCATCAATAAGCTGGAGTGTCTTTGTGGAAAGGGATACCGCCTTTTCCCCAAAAACCTTTATTTTTTGTTGCAGATGCTTTTGAAATGCTGAAAAGTCGCCTAACTCCTTTTTTTCAAGCTTTTTTAAATGTGTCTTATGGGTTTCATCAAAGAGAAGCTTCCCAATTTTTTTTAGGTCATAGGCAACATCCCAACTCTTATCGTTGGCCACTTTTTCCAAGGCGAACGCAATAAGGATCCGGGTAAGTTTTTCCGATTCCCCGGCCTTGTTGATCAAACGGGCCACGGCTTCATCCAGCAAAAGGTCATTGTCCAATACCACATCAAAGTTTCTGGGCAGTCTTAGATCGCGTGCAAAGGTGCGAATCAAACGATGTGTAAACCGGTCTATGGTACTAATATCAAAAAAGGCATAATTGTGGAGGATATTCTTAAGGGTGGTCTCCGCCCGTTCCCTTAAATCCTCAGAATTAAGCCGTAGATAGTCCATCATATCCAGAAAAAGAGGCGAAGCTTGGGCAATAGTCCTGGTCTGTCCAAATTGGAACAAGTTATCCAAGATGCGTTGTTTCATCTCGTTTACGGCTTTATTGGTAAAGGTTATGGCCAAAATTCTGGTAAAACCCTTGGGCGAGGCCAGGATGATCTTAAGGTACTCCCTGGTAAGCGTATAGGTCTTTCCGGAACCCGCGGAAGCGTCGAATATTTTAAATGAGGGATGCGTCATACCACCTGCAAAATACACATAATGCTACTGTTCTTAACAAATAATTATGGGAATTTGTTTGTTAAAAAATGTAAATTTGATGAACATTTTTTATTAACTAAAAACCTAAGAAGAAATGGCTTTTGAACTACCTAAATTACCCTATGCGTACGATGCATTGGAACCACATATTGATGCCCGTACCATGGAAATCCATCATACAAAACACCACAATGGCTACACCACCAAGTTGAATGCCGCAATTGAAGGCACGGATCTGGACGGGAAGTCCATTGAGGATATCCTAAAGAACCTAAATGTCTCCAATGCCGCCGTACGAAACAATGGCGGAGGCTTCTACAATCATAGATTATTCTGGGAAACCATGTCCGGCGATGGTGGAGGCAATCCATCCGGGGCGTTGGCCGATGCCATTACTGATGCTTTTGGTTCTTTTGAGGGGTTCAAGGATGCCTTTAGTGCGGCCGCGGGTTCCAGGTTTGGATCGGGCTGGGCCTGGTTATGTGTACAACCCGGAGGCCAAGTTGAGGTGTGCTCTACCCCAAACCAAGATAATCCCCTAATGCCGGATACCGGTTGTGGCGGATACCCCATTCTTGGACTTGATGTTTGGGAGCATGCCTATTACCTCAATTACCAGAACAGGAGACCGGACTATGTCAAGGCCTTTTTCAACGTAATCGATTGGGACAAGGTGGCCGCACTATATGAGACCCATAAGTGATAGAAGGCCATAGGCAGCAGTTTTCTAAAACCAAAGATTTGATATCCCGCTTTTGCGGGATTTTTTTGATCTTTTCACAAATAGAAAAGGGCGGGGAAGCCCCCACCCTTTTCGTCCCAAATCTTACCATAAACTTAACCTACTTATGCTATGGCAGGACTAAAATACTGGTATTGTGGCGAATAAAAAAGGAATTTAGGAAATTTTATAGGATAAAAAGCAAAAAAATAGGATGAAA
>JBCBSN010000206.1:0-8273 GCA_039819225.1 Bacteroidota bacterium
CGGTTGAAAAGGGGTATATAGGGGCTATCTTGGAAAAGATTACAGCGGCGGGCTTTAAAATCGTGGCCATGAAGTATACGCAATTGAGTCGTAGGGATGCCGAAGCCTTCTATGCCATCCATAAGGAGCGTCCTTTTTTTATGGATTTGGTGACTTTTATGACGCGCGGCCCGATTGTTTCCGCCATATTGGAAAAGGATAATGCCGTAGAGGATTTTAGGGCCTTGATCGGCGCGACCAATCCGGAGGAAGCCGCAGAAGGAACCATTCGCAAACTGTTTGCCGCCAATATCGCCGAGAATGCGATTCATGGTTCCGATAGTGATGCCAACGCGGCTATAGAGGGGGCGTTTCATTTTGCCGGAAGGGAGATGTATTAAGAAGGTGGGCCTTTCGAATTTACAAAACTTTTCGCGTCTAGCGCAGCACTAGTTTTTTTACCGTTTCCTTTCCCATTTCCTCGTTGAGCATAACAATGATCCGTGACTTTCCCAAACTCAGTTCTTCACGCAGTACGGAGGAGGATAGGGATACATAAAGGGTGTCGTTTTTAAGTTCTACGGCGGTCGTATAACGGTTTACCCCATTACCCATAAGGTTTTTCCAGGCATCGCGCACATTTACACGGTCTATGCCTTTTTGAAGACGGTTTTCCCGGAGGAAATCCTGAAGGGCATCGCCCAAGGGCAGGCCATCATTCTTTCGTTTTGCCATCACTTGTTTGCATTTATCGGTATAAATCGGGTATACATATACCGTATCCCCGCCTCGTTGGATACCTCAAAATAACCTTCTGAGATGCCCAGCAGCGTTTCCTTCCATGCGCTGAGTTCGTTTTTATAGGAAAGGATAAACCTACCATCTTCTGGGGAAATCTCAAAAAATTCAGCGTCATTGGAAGTTTCAAAGGTACCATCCAATTTAGGATTCACCTTTTTTCGAAAACCTTTGGTACCTTCCAGCTTTATGAGATCCACCGTGGTGTTAACGGTATATTCCTTAGTCTTGCCATCCGCAAGGGTTACTTTTTCTATTTCCCAATAACCGTTAAGATGTGCCAAATCCGTTTTGGAAATGGTATCGCCACATCCCAACAAGATAATTAAGGTACTCCAGGAAACCAACTTCCGCATACTAAAGGTTAAATATTTTATAGGATTGGTGTACTCCCTTGACCACGGTTTCCGTGCGTTCCGCATGGGTATCGCTAATAAAGATCTGACCAAAGGTTTCATTGTCTACCAAAGTTACGATATGGGTCACTCTATTTTCGTCCAATTTGTCGAAAATATCATCCAGCAACAGCATAGGCGTAGTCTGCGACTGGGCTTTTATAAAGTGGAACTGTGCAAATTTCAGGGCAATGAGATAGGATTTTTGTTGTCCCTGACTACCAAATTTTTTAATGGGATGACCATTGATCTGTAGGCTTAGGTCGTCTTTGTGGATCCCCATACTGGTATATTGTAACATTTTATCCTTTTCAATACTTCCCTCCAACAAGCTAAGAAGGCCATTATGGGCCAACTTGCTCTCGTATTCAAGGATTACGTTTTCACTTCCGCCCGAAATATTGGCATATTGTTCTTGAAAAATAGGGATAAAGTCTTTCATAAAGGCCTGCCGTTTTTCAAATATGGGAGTCCCCAAGCTGTGCAATTGGTCATTGTACACTTCTAGGGTAGCCGGATCAAAGGTGCGGTTTGCTGCAAAATACTTAAGCAATGCATTACGTTGTTGCAGAACGCGGCCGTATTGGAGCAGGTGTTGCAGATAGCCCTTATCTGATTGTGAAATGACACCGTCCATAAATTTTCTTCGGATATCGCTACCTTCCAGGATAAGGTCCCGATCGGAAGGTGAGATGATCACTAAGGGCAAAAGGCCTATATGATCTAACAATCGCTCGTAGACCTTACCGTTTCGTTTCATAATTTTTTTGGTACCCCGTTTAAGGCTGCAGGTTATTTTTTCCTCCCGTCCCTTTTTTTCAAAAGTCCCGTTGATAACAAAAAAATCGGTATCATGGCGAATATTCTGAGTGGCGATGGGGTTGAAATAGCTTTTCCCAAAGGAAAGATGATATATGGCATCCAGGATATTGGTCTTTCCCACCCCGTTACTGCCCACAAAACAATTGATCTTGGCATCGAACTCAAAATCCCGGGTATCAAAATTTTTATAATTAATGAGCGATAGCTTCCTTAAAAACATAGAGGAATTCCCGGATTTTTGGGTTATTGTATTATGAACAAACCGCAAATTATTGAAAATTAACGAATAAATATCACCCGGATTTCACAAGCTGTTTTGAAATATGCAATTGACCGTATTGGAGACTTTTTTTATGCGGCAGCAGCGGGGAGAGAAAAAATAATTGACCTATTTCAAAAGAGCTTCTCAATAAAAACCTTTATTTTTGCGCGACCAATAAAATAAGTAATGGCTACATATAAGCGACGGGGGTTTAAACCCAAAAACAAGATAGAGGAAAAAGAACTGGCGAACAGGGAAAGTACAACTGCCGAGGTTTTTAGTACCTTGGACGAAGGTGCTTCCAAGACGGAGGCTTGGGTCTCCAAAAACCAGAACTACATTTTGGGAATTATCGGGGTAGTCGCCGTTGGAGTCTTAGGTTATCTGGCCTACATGCAGTTTGTTCAGAAACCCAAGGAAGCTAGTGCCGCCAATGAAATGTATTATCCACAGCAATATTTTGATCAGGCGTTAAATAGTGAGACCGCCAAGGACTCCCTGTACAACCTGGCCCTGAACGGTGCGGAAGGTAAATATGGTTTTCTGGATATTGTAGAAGAGTATCCGGGGACCAAGGCCGCTAATTTGGCCAATTATTCCGCGGGAATGGCCTATCTGAATACCCAGCGTTATCAGGAAGCCATTGACCACCTGGAGGAATTTACCTCGGATGATGACATTTTGGGTGCCCTGGCCAAAGGAGGATTGGGCGATGCTTTTATGCAACTGGGTCAACCTGGAGATGCCTTGGGTTATTATGAAAAGGCCATTTCCCATAGCAAAAACGATTATACGACTCCCAAGTTTTTATATAAGGCAGGGGTTACCGCCATGGAATCCGGGCAATCCGATAAAGCTTTGACCTATTTTGAACAGATCAAGGACGAGTACTCGGATTCGGATGAGGCCAAGACCATAGATGCCTTTATTGGCATGGCCAAAAGCGGCAAGTAATGGCCACGGAAAATAAAAACCTTTCTATTTACGATAAATCCAAGGTTCCCAATGCCAGGGACCTTCGTTTTGGTCTTGTGGTATCCGAGTGGAATCCGGAGATTACCGAAGGTCTTTTCCAAGGGGCCCATATAGCCCTGCTGGATTGCGGTGCCCAAGAGGGCAATATCGTTAGATGGAATGTCCCAGGCAGTTTTGAGCTTACTTTTGGTTGCCGTAAAATGGCCAATGATACGGAGGTAGATGCCATTATCGCCATTGGCAGTGTAATCCGTGGCGAGACCGCACACTTTGATTTTGTATGTAGCGCCACCGCTCAAGGAATAAAAGATCTTAACCTACAACTGCCCGTTCCCGTTATCTTTTGTGTACTTACCGACGATAATCTGCGGCAGGCCCGTGATAGGAGTGGAGGAAAACATGGAAACAAGGGTGCAGAAGCGGCCGTTGCGGCAATAAAAATGGCAGCACTGGGAGGACATAGAAATACACAGGTGGGTTACCGAAAAGGGTGAACAGAGGGTTCTGACCCCTAGTTCGTGATTTCTGGTTTCCGGCTTCAACACGCTAATTCCCTACATCGCATGCCATACCTTTCGCTTTATACTTCGTATTTCTTAATTTCGGTCTCCCGTCACCCATTACCCTTTCCATCGCCCTTGTGCCTGTTAACAAATTTTGGGAATCCCATTACGGCATATTTTTTGATTTTGAGTAACTTTGAGGTTATGGGTTTTTTAAGTAAATTCGGCAGATTAAGGAAGAACAAGGCGTTCGATTACCAGCCCCGGTACTACAATGATAAAGGGGAAGGAAGCCCGTACAAATTTGAGAACCGATTTGATAAATATCGTACTACAGTCAATACCCCTAGGGGTCTAAAGGGAAAATTTAGTAGTGTACGGGAGGACATGCAACGGGCTGGAGATCGTCATATTAAAACCCGGATGGCCATAATCATTGTCGTTCTCCTCCTTATCTTTCTTTTTATCATAGATTTTGACCTATCCATATTCCTAGGGCGATAATGGGGGATATTATTAAACTTCTTCCGGACCATGTGGCCAATCAAATCGCTGCCGGAGAGGTGGTGCAAAGGCCGGCCTCCGTGGTAAAGGAACTATTGGAGAATGCCATTGATGCCCGGGCAGATACGATAACCCTTATCGTTAAGGACGGTGGCAAGAGCCTTATCCAGGTGGTGGATAATGGTATTGGCATGAGTACCACCGATGCACGACTTAGTTTTGAGCGTCACGCTACCTCTAAGATCCAAAGAGCGGAAGATCTCTTTAACCTGCAGACCAAAGGATTTAGGGGAGAGGCCTTGGCCTCAATTGCGGCCATAGCCCACGTAGAAATGAGAACCCGCCCTTCCGGTGAGGAAACCGGAAATCACCTTAAGATAGAAGGAAGCCGGGTGGTTTCCCAGGAAGTTTGCTCTACGGCCAAGGGGACTTCCCTCTCCGTAAGGAACTTGTTCTTTAATATTCCCGCCCGTCGTAATTTTTTAAAATCCCACCAAGTGGAATTCCGTCATATTACGGATGAATTCCATAGGGTGGCCTTGGCACATCCGGATATTGCGTTCCAATTCTATAACAATGGGAGCGATCTTTTTAACTTGCCAAAAAGTAGCTATCGGCAACGTATCGTGCATATTTTTGGAAATCGGACGCAGGGTAGATTGGTGCCTGTAAAGGAAGATACCCAGGTAGTAAAGGTGCAAGGATTCATCATAAAGCCGGAGTTTTCAAAAAAGAGCAGGGGGGAGCAATTTTTCTTTGTAAACCACAGGTTTGTAAAAAGCCCGTATTTGCATCACGCCGTGATCGCGGCCTTTGAAGGACTTATAAAGCCGGACACCCATCCTGGTTATTTTTTGTATTTGGAAGTAGATCCGGCCCGCTTGGACATCAATATACATCCTACCAAGACCGAGGTAAAATTTGAGGATGAACATACCCTGTATGCCATTTTGCGTTCCGCCGTAAAACATAGTCTTGGGCAGTTCAATGTGATACCTGCCTTGGATTTTGAGCAAGATCAGAATTTACAGACGCCCTATGCGTATAAGGATAAAGGGGTGGCACAACCCCATATTGCGGTCGATTCCGGATTCAATCCCTTTAAAGAGGTGGCCGATCCGCGATCCCCGTCGCGAAATGTAATGCCTAAAAAGGTCGGGGCGCAAGCCTGGGAAAGTATGTATGTAGGACTGGACATGGATACCCTTGGCCGGCGGGAGGAGGGTTTTGGTAGTTTGCAATTGGAGTCGGAAACCATTACGGGTTCCGTTTTTGAAAATCAACCGGATATATCGGATTCCCGGATGACGACTTTTCAGCTTAGGCGAAAATATATAGTGACTACCGTAAAATCGGGAATGGTCGTTATACACCAGGGTCGCGCGCATCAAAGGATACTATACGAAAAGTTTTTGCGAAATGGTACGGCCGGGGGTTCCGTGAGCCAGCAATTGCTATTTCCGTTGTCCCTTGCTTTTACAAAATTGGATATGGGGGTCCTCAAGGAAATACAAAGTAACCTTACCTCTATTGGGTTCGTTTTTGGGGAGGTGGCCGAGGACTCCATTTTGGTAACGGGGGTGCCTCCACTTATTCCGGAAACCGAAGTGGGCGCGGTACTGGACCGGTTGGTGGCCGATTACAAATCCGGGATTCCTGGGGAGAGCTTTTCCCAGACCGATGTTTTATCCAAGACCTTGGCCCGCGCCACGGCGATACGGACCGGGGATATTCTGGACAATGATTCTCAATATGCTTTGGTCAATGACCTTTTTGGCTGCAAAGAGTCCAAGCTTAGCCCTTTTAATAAAACGATTTACGTTGTGCTTTCAGAGCAGGACATTGAAAAAAAATTTGCGTAAATGGGAAGACTTACAGATGGCATAAAGCATCTCCTTATAATAAACATTCTATTTTTTGTAGCTACCGCGCTTTATGGGGACCAGATGTACCAGTGGTTTTCTTTATGGTTTCCAAAGAACGAAAATTTTGGTTTATGGCAAGTGGTTTCCCATATGTTCATGCATGGTGGGTTTATGCATATTGCTTTTAATATGTACGCGCTCTGGGCATTTGGTACACCCTTGGAACGCATGTGGGGCCGAAATAAATTTCTTTTCTTTTATTTTTCCGCGGGCCTTGGGGCTGCACTTATCCACACAGGCGTAAATTATTACTATTTTAACGAAGGGATGGATGCCATACTTACTTCTGGTGTTTCTAAGAGCCAAGTGATAGAGGTTATTTCCCAAGGAAAATATAGCCCGGATTGGTACAACCTGGCCTCCAAGAGTACGATCGATAATTTCCTTTCCTCATACAATACCCCGGCGGTAGGGGCATCTGGAGCAATTTATGGAGTTTTGGTCGCCTTTGGGATGTCTTTTCCTAACAGTGAACTTTTTCTCATTTTCCTTCCAGTTCCCATTAAGGCAAAGTTTTTTATACCGGTACTTATAGGCCTCGATCTTTTTTCCGGGGTTACGGGAGTTTCTATTTTTGGTCAGGGAATCGCGCATTTTGCACATATTGGAGGGGCGTTGTTCGGCTTTATCATGATGTGGTACTGGAAGCAAAACCAGTTTGATAATAATCGATGGGATAGACCATGAGTACCGGAAATCTAAAATATCAGTATGCCAGACTCAACGTGGCGGAGAAATTGATCGCGATAAACGTGCTGGTATTTATCCTAAATGGCTTGATTCCCTTTTTGTTGGGATGGACACCGGACGGTATTGAACAATGGTTTAGACTCCCCAAGGATTTTTTCGATTTTCTTTCCCAGCCCTGGTCCCTGGTTACCTATTCGTTTTTTCACGGTAGCTTCTTCCATGTTTTTTGGAATATGTTGGTACTATTTTTTGCAGGGCGCATCTTCCTGAATCTTTTTGATGGCAGGCGATTTTTAAACGTCTATTTGTTGGGGGTAATCCTGGGAGGTCTCTTTTTTCTGCTCAGCTATAATCTCTTTCCTGCTTTTTTTGGGGTAAATGCGGTTTTGGTAGGGGCATCCGCCGGGGTAAACGCCGTATTGATTTTTATTTGTACCTATATCCCCAATCAAGAGGTACGTCTCTTCTTTTTTAATGTGAAGCTCTGGTATATTGGCGCTTTTGTGGTGTTGATGGATTTAATCCAAATACCTTCCTCCGGAAATGCCGGTGGTCATCTGGCCCATTTGGGTGGCGCACTTTTGGGATATGCTTATGCACAGCAATTGTTTAAGGGCAGGGATATTGGTGAAGGTTTTTCCAAATTCATGGACGGGTTGGCCAATCTCTTCAAAAAACGGGAAAAAAAGGCCCCTTTAAAGACCGTATATCGAAAAAAGAAAACCCGCACAGGAGATGGGATGGCCTATGACAAAGAGGCCAGACAAAGGAAAATCGATGCCATTCTGGATAAAATTGGCAAATCCGGATACGAAAGCCTTTCCAAAGCTGAAAAGGATTTTCTCTTCAAGGCCGGAAAAGAGGACTGAAACCTTGGTACTATCGCCATGATCCGTAAAACAGTATTGTTTCTTAATGCGATTTTCGCGATTGGCCTATTTCTTTCAGGCTTAGATCAGTTGATAGGACTGGATTCCTTGTCGTTGATTCATTTTTTAAATCTCTTGGTGCCCTTGTTGGTAGGGATCAACCTCTTTTTTTTGGTGTTTTGGTTCGTTTTCAAAAGATCGTATACCCTTTTGTCCTTATTGGTTCTTTTTTTTGCCCTTTTTGCCTTTGAACCCTTTCTAAGACTTTTTGGGTCACATTCGGATACTAAAGCGGGCGATTTTAATATTCTGACCTTAAATGCACACACTTTTGATGGCCCTAAATGGACTGGAAAATCGGGCTACAAAGATAAAATCATCAATTTCGTTGCGGAACAGAATGCGGATATTATCTGTTTGCAAGAGTTTCAATATCTGGATGAAAATGAGCTCCCTCAATACCCTTATAGGTATCTGAATCATTTTTCAGAACGAGGGAAAAGGTATTTAAGGCAGATTATCTATTCCAAGTGTCCCATGGTAGAAAAAGG
>JBCBSN010000207.1:0-8273 GCA_039819225.1 Bacteroidota bacterium
GCCACCTTTTCTATTATATCCTTTATGGCCGTAATTTCCTTACTTTCCCCGACCATTTCATAATTCTTGCTTACCTTTTTCTTCAGGATTTTGTTCTCCACTACCAATTCCTTCCGGTCCAGGGCATTGCGAACAGTGGTCAAAAGCCTATTGAGATCCGGAGGTTTGGAAATATAGTCAAAGGCCCCTAAGCGCATAGTATTTACGGCCGTATCCAGATCGCCGTGCCCGGAAATCATGATAAATGGAATTTCCGGCTTTATCTTTCGAGCGGCCTCCAATACTTCTACCCCATCCATTTTGGGCATCTTAATATCGCAAAGCACTAGATCGTAATCATTTTTCCGAATGGTCTCCAAGCCTTTAAGCCCGTCCTCGGCCTCCTCTAGTTGATAGGTGTCGCTTTCCTCGGAAAGTATTTTTACCAAGACCCGCCTAATAGCGGACTCATCTTCGATAACCAGAATTTTTGACATGCCTTATGTTTAGATGTTTATATCATTTGAAACTCCCCGGGAACGCCATTTAAGAAACTCCACAAGAAATGTACCCGTCTTTGTCTATGCACCCTTGTTTGGCCCGGTCCCCTTTAGTTCTATCGGCGTATCCTGATAAATATGGACATCGCGCTGCGGGAACGGAATACTAATACCCTGGTCCCGGAATTCCTTGTTGATCTTATAGCGCATTTCGCTCTTTATCCTGGGATCGCCAAAAACATCGTTGGTGAAAAAATAGAGGGAAAAAATGAGGGCCGATTCCCCAAAATCATCAAACAGAACAAATGGTTTTGGGTTGGTAAGGGCCCCCTGCTGCGTACTGGCTACATTTTCCAAAATCCTGGTCACCAGATCCACATCGCTGCCATAGGCCACCCCAATAGTAACTTGCTCCCGGGTAGTCCTGTGATTTTGGGTGTAATTGTAGACAATATCGCTGATAAACTTATGGTTGGGAATAATAATTACCTTATCGTCCCTGGTAATGGCACGAGTAGTCCTTAACTTGATCTCAAATACCTTTCCCACTTTTTCATCGACCTCTACAATATCCCCTATATGGATAGATTTGTCCAAAATAATAAAGACACCGGCAATTACATCCTGAAAGAGCTCCTGTAACGCCAATCCCAGGCCTACAAAAAGGGCGGCAGAGGCCGTAAGCACTATTGTGATATCTATGCCGGCCGCCTTCATGGTAATAAGGATTACCGCCACATACACCAAATATTTGATAAACTTAAAAATACTGATGAACTTAAGCTTATCGTCCGATTCCATTTTTCGGGTAAACAGTTGGCGCAGTAGTTTTAGGGCAAAACTTGTGATCAAAAAAGCTGCCGTCAGCAACAGCAAAAGACCTATGGTGATGTCTATGCGTCTATCACCATGTCCTAAATGAAGGCCAATGTCCAAAAATTCCTCTATGGAAGTCCATATATCCTCCTTGACGACTTCCGTAACTTTGTCCGTCCGTTCTTGGATCATAATCAATATTTTAACCACTTGTATAATTCCTTATATGTTGGTTTTTTGCCGTACATTAAAATACCGACCTTATAAATCTTTGCCGCCAACCAAACGATCCCGATAAAGGTAGCCACGAGTAAGATAAGCGAAGCCACTAATTCCCATACAGGCACCCCACCCTCACCTATCCCTCCGGGCAAGCGCATCAACATAACAATAGGAGATGTGAGGGGAAAAAGGGAGAAACCTACGGCAATTGGGCCATTTGGGTTGCTGAACACCGAAAAGAACCCAACATAAATGGCCAGCATCAATGGCAGAATTACGGGAAATATGAACTGTTGTGTATCCGTTTCATTGTCCACCGCCGCACCTATGGCCGCATAAATGGAACTATAGATCAAATAGCCCAATATAAAGTAGAGGATAAAAAAAGCAATAAGCATAAACCAGGGTATTTGCACAAGTTCCAAAAAATAAAGCTGCATGCTCTCATCCACCGGAGAAATTGGGGATGCCATTCCAGGCGTCAATTGTGCACTTTGGCTTAGCCCCGTCATATCCATACCCAGGAACGAGAATACCACAACCATCAATATGGACGCCGAAACGATCCATATGGCAAATTGGGTGACGCCTGCCAAAGAGGTCCCGATAATTTTTCCCATCATTAATTGAAAAGGTTTTACCGAAGAGATGATCACCTCAATGATCCTGCTCGTTTTCTCTTCTATAACACTGCGCATTACAAACCCTCCATAGATAATGATGAACATCATGATAAGATACCCAAAACCTCCTCCAATAAAAGCTTTTACCTCGTTGATTCCCTTAAGGTTATGCTGTCCCGAAAAGGTGGCCGTCCTTATTTGAAACCGGTTCTCTACTTTAGCGAATTCTTCCGCGGATACGCCAATATCCAGGAGTCGCTGTTGAAACAGTCGATTCTGAAATGTATTTTCCAGTTTGTCCAAGACCGGGGTAAGTGGGGCATCCTTTGTGTAAAAGAATGCTTTTTGGGATATCATTTCCAAATTGGGGCCGTCCGGAATGTGTAGAAGCCCATAATATCCCATATTCACCGTAGAATCCTTGGCTTCTTCCAGGGACAGATCCTTGAACTGTACATAGGAGGTGCTTGGGGTGGCTACAAATTCATTAGAGAAATAATCACTCTGGTTGAATACCCCGATCACTCTTTTTTCATTGTCGTTCAACTTGGTCAAATAAGCAATCAATACTACCATTCCCACCATTAGGATCGGACTCAAAAAAGTCATGATAACAAAGGATTTGTTCCGCACTTTGGCCAGATATTCCCTTCTTATGATCAACGCTAACTTACTCATGCAAATCCTTGCTTTCAACAGTTTTTATGAATATCTGGTTGGCAGTCGGAACGGTCTCCACAAAACGGGTTACATTGGCCCTTTCCGAAATATAACCTAAGATATCCCGTGAGCTCCCCGTAGGCAACTGTACTGTAAAATCCAGGGAACCCTCTCCGGAATCATAGGAAGAGGAAGCTATTTGGAACTTTGAGGCCAATTCGGCCAAAAGCGGTTCTGCATTGGCTCCCTCCAGGGAAACATTAAAAATGTTACTCTTGTAGGCCTTTTTAATATCGGATAGCTTACCGTCTAAAATTTTTTCCGAATTGTGCAACAAAGCAATATACTCGCAAAGTTCCTCCACAGATTCCATTCTATGGGTAGAAAAAATGATGGAGGTGCCCTCCTCTCTGAGTTTTAGGATTTCATCCTTTATGATATTGGCGTTTATGGGATCAAAACCGCTAAAAGGTTCATCAAAGATCAAAAGCTTGGGCTTGTGCAATACCGTGACTATAAACTGAATCTTCTGGGCCATTCCCTTGGAGAGTTCCTGAATCTTTTTGTGCCACCAACCTTCAATACCCAAACGTTCAAACCAATACATGAGACGTTTTTTGGCCTCGCCTTTTGACAATCCTTTTAGTTGTGCGAGGTAAAGCGCCTGTTCCCCTACCTTCATGCTCTTGTATAGGCCCCTTTCCTCTGGCAAATATCCTATTTGAGCAATGTGATAAGGAGCCAACGGCTCCCCATCTAACAAGACCTCACCTTGATCTGGAAAAGCTATCTGATTAATAATTCGTATCAAAGTGGTCTTCCCGGCCCCATTGGGACCCAAAAGGCCGTAGATACTATTTCTGGGGATTTCTAGGGATACTTTATTTAATGCAGTATGCGCTCCAAATCGCTTGGTAACCTCTTTAGTGACCAAAATGTTGTTCATGCAAGCAATTTTGTCAAAGATATTGATTTGCTTTAAAACCTGCCGTGTTCGCCCTCTTTTTATACCTACTTACCAAGGCCCTATACATCGCAAAAGAAACCGAATCTTCCAAAAAACAAAACCCACCCTTAAAGAGATTAAGGATGGGAAAAAAATTGCTATGAAAAAGAAAATTAATATTGGTTTCCCAATATCAAATCAAATATACGGTTTTTATTTAAAAACAAAATATAAATCGGCCAAGAGAATACCTTTTTTGTTTAAGAGAACATATCCTTTACTTTCTCAAAAAAGGATTTATCCGATTTTTCAGGTCTAGGTTCAAAATTATCGTTGCCCTGCATGCGTTCAAAAAACTCCCTTTGCTCCTTGGTAAGTTCCTTGGGTGTCCAAACATTGATATGGACCAAAAGGTCTCCACTGCCATATCCATTGATACTAGTAATCCCTTTACCCCGTAAGCGCAGTATTTTTCCAGATTGTATCCCGGGCTCCAGTTTTATTCTCACCTTGCCGCCCACGGCATCAATTTCCTTTGAAGTGCCCAAAACCGCTTCGGAAAAGCTAACGTAAAGGTCATAATGAAGATTGTCTCCTTCCCGCTTCAAGGTGCTATGGTCTTCAGTCTCAATGGCCACCAACAAATCCCCGGGGATGCCATTTCCAGGGGCTTCATTTCCTTTTCCCGTTACCTTTAACTGCATGCCTTCCTCTACACCCGCGGGAATCTTTATGGATACCGTTTCCTCCTGCATCCTCAATCCTTGGGAATCGGCGTCGCTGGGCCTTTTATCCAGAATCTGACCGCTACCGCCACAAGTAGGACAGGTCGTGGAGGTCTGCATCCGGCCCAATATGGTATTTGCAATTTTGGTGACCTGGCCAGTACCATTGCACGTACCACAGGTTTTATAGGTAACACCGTCCGCCTGTATCTTTCTGCGGACCTTTACTTTTTTTTCTACACCATGGGCCACCTCTTCCAGGTTAAGTTTGACCCTTATCCGAAGATTACTCCCCTTCACCCGGCGCTGACCACCGCCAAATCCACCAAAACCACTGAAGCCACCGCCGCCAAAGGCACTACCAAAAATATCCCCGAACTGGCTGAAGATGTCCTCCATATTCATACCGCCGCCACCAAAACCACCGGCTCCCTCAAAAGCCGCATGACCAAATTGGTCATAACGGGCTTTTTTGTCCGGATTGCTCAAGACCTCATAGGCCTCCGCCGATTTTTTAAACATTTCTTCCGCCTTGGCATCACCCGGATTCTTGTCCGGATGGTATTGTAATGCCTTTTTCCTGTAGGCCTTCTTTATTTCGGCAGCGGATGCGTTCTTGCCCAGTCCGAGTATATCGTAATAGTCTTCCTTCATGCCGATTTAGTTTCCGTACACCACCTTGGGATGACGGATTATCCGATCTCCGAGCTTGTACCCTTTTTCCACCACGTCCATTATTTTGCCCTTCAATTTTTTGTTTGGGGCAGGCAACTGGGTAATGGCATCATGTACTTCCGCATCAAATGTATCTCCTTGGCTCACCTCGATTTGTTCCAGGCCTTTGGATTTTAGGGTCTCCTTTAGCTTAGTGCCGATCAGCTCCACTCCCTTGAACATTTCCGTATCCTCGGATTTGGCCAATTCTTTCAGGGCCCGGTCAAAATCGTCTAAAACGGGCAATAGGGAAACCATAACTTCTTGCCCCGCGGTCTTAAAAAGATCCATCCTTTCCTTGGAGGTACGTCTTTTATAATTCTCGAATTCCGCAAAGAGGCGTAAAAACTTGTCCTTTTCCTTGGCCAGATCTTCCCGGAGCTGTTCCTCTTCTGAAACAACTTCCTCCGGTTGACCGTTTTCCTGGGATTTATTCTCGGGGGAAGATTCCTTTTCTTTGGAAATGACATCGTCTATCTCTTCGACCTTATTTTTCTTACTCATCTGGTTTTAAGGTTTTTTTTAACGTCTTTTTAAAAGTCGCAAAAGTACTGCCATTTCTTTAAAAATGTCAAAATGTCATCATAAAAAAGATAGCATTCGCCAAGGATGGAAGAAATCCAATATGTTATGCGCGCAGGTTAGGTTCTACTAGGAGAGAGATTCTTTTTGAATAAGGGTTTCTGCAGATTCCTTCGGTTCGCCGATGTAGATGTGCTCCAAGGTTTTGCATATGTTCCTGAAGTTGAAGATAAAACCTTCTTCCTCTATCCTTTTTGAGCTTACCCTTTGGCTGGCAAACAAAAGATAAGCCATTTCACCTAGTATAAACGTCATTACGAATTTTGGTATATTTGGCAGGAATAGGGGACGGTTCAGAACTTTGGCGATCTCCTTTATTAATTTGGTATTGGTAACCGGATTTGGACCTACACCATTATACGTGCCTTTAAGACCATTTTCCGTGACAAAAATGAACATTCTTGCCAAGTCCGAAATGTGTATCCAAGATTGCCATTGCTGCCCAGAGCCAAAACCGGCCCCCATATAATTTCGTATGGGCTTGGCCATCTCCGGCAAGGCTCCCCCCTTAGCAGACATCACCAGACCAATACGAATTTTGGCGACCGGGAAGTTAAAGGGCTTAAAGGCATCTATCTCTTTTTCCCATTCTTGGACCACATTGCCCAGAAAACTTTGGTCCACGTTAGTCTCATCCTCTATATAGTACTCTGTAAGGGAGCTGGGATATATGCCAATTGCAGAGGCAGAAACAAAAGATTTAATAGGGCTTGTATCTATTTTCCCAAGGGCGGTATGTAACGCACGTAGGGAATTGACACGGCTAGATAGGATTTCCTTTTTATACACCGGAGTCCATCTTTTGGATATGCTGGCACCCGCTAAATTTATTATTGCCCGTACCCCTGAAAAACAATCCAGGTTTATTTCCCCATTATCCGGATTCCAATAAAACCCATGGAGATTATCCGATGAAGTGATTTTCTCCCTTCGGGTGGTCAGGTAATTCACGGTAAATCCTCGGGCATGGCAAAGACGCACAATTTCCCTTCCAACAAGTCCTGTAGCACCAGTTATCAAAATCCGCATAATGCAAAAGTAACGGATTTGCAAACCGATCCCGACGCATTTAATGTAGGTTTAACAGTGTTGTTTAATGGAATGTTAAACGAAAAGCATGTCGCCTTTGGGCCGTTTCGCCGTTGAGGCGGATGCCCTTTAAGGTTTTAGGGCCCTAAGCATTTCCCGCTTTCCAGGGGGTCCTGGTAAACGCTCTACCGCAAAACCAACGGCCTGCATGGCCCTGCGTACACTGCCTTTGGCAGCGTAGGTTACCAGAATGCCATTTTTTTTCATTGTCTTGAACATCAAGCCAAAAATTGCCTCTGTCCAAAGTTTGGGCTGTACCCTTGCCCCAAAAGCATCAAAATAAATAAGATCATACAGTGCGTTTGCGGCCACTTCGCTAAAATCCTTTTGCTCTTTAAATAAAGTAAAATGTGGAAGGATGGGAATCGCAGTTTCCCAAGGAGTGCTGTGCATTCTTTTAAATTCCCCTTGGAATTCCCATGCACCCAGTTGTTCTATGTAGTTAAGTTTATTGAGTTCCGAAACGGTTACGGGATAGGCCTCTATCCCCGTATAGCTTACGGTAAGCTTGCTTTTTGATGTTTCGATCAAGGTAATCAGGGCGTTTAGGCCGGTACCAAACCCCATTTCCAAAATGGAGATATTCCCTTTTTTAAAGAGTGAAAGGCCATTTTTTATAAAGACATGGTAGGCTTCCTGGATAGCCCCATGTCTGGAATGATAGGACTCCCCCCAGTCTTCCAAATAAATTGTACTGGAACCATCTGCCGTGGTAATGATCCTTCGGTTCACATTAATCTTCCAACAAAACCCCTACGGCCTCAAAACCATAGGTCTTTAGAGGGGCTTTTATTTTTGCCACTTCTTCCTCGGACGCACCTTCATCCAGGGCATAGTGCCTTTGACGCTCCACGCTCATTTCTTCCACAAAGGCCGTTCCCTGGACCGTTACCTTTTTACCGGTAATATCCCTGGGCACAAAAAAGCCGTAGTCCTTAAAACGGACCATGGTCTCTTTCCCGTCCGTCAACTCCAGTTTCATCCAGCAGCCTTTTACTCTACACACGTCAATGACAGTTCCGCTAAACTTGGCAGGTATAGAGTCTGCAACGGATAGGGTGCCGTACCGAGCATACATGGCGGCTTCGGAAAGGGCTCCATCCGAGGTAATCCCTTCTCCAAAAGAGTCCTGATTTAAAGGAGGGTTATCCGACTTCTGGGAAGTCTCTTGCCCATAACACATAAATTGGACGGTAAAAAAAAACAGTACTGCAAATGAACTTTTCATAGCTCTATAAAATTATGTTTTACTAAAAGTTTCAGCCCTATTACAAATCGATTTCCTTTTGCAAAACTGATCATTTTTGAACGAAAAAAGAAGGGCCGCTGAAGAGAAAACCGTATTTTTGCGGTTTAAATCGGCACTAAAATGATAAGCACGGCTGGAAAGATTCATATAGAAAAAATCAAAAACTCA
>JBCBSN010000208.1:0-8263 GCA_039819225.1 Bacteroidota bacterium
AAAAAGTATCCTAAAATGTTTTTGACCACGGATTTGATGCTAGTTTCAAAGTCGGATTTATTGCCATATCTGCCGTTTACTTTGGAAGCGGTCACAAAGGATGCCCTAGAGGTAAATCATGAACTTGAGGTTATTCAGCTATCGGCCTTAACAGATGAGGGAATTGATGAATGGTGTGATTGGTTATTGGAAAAGATATACGATAAGAGAGGCTTTTAGGCCTAATGCTCAAGACCTACAAAATACAGCTGAGGGGTCAAGTTCAAGGGGTCGGGTTTCGCCCCTTTGTTTTCAATTTGGCCCAAAAGCACCAACTAAATGGTATTGTAAGCAATAACGCCAAAGGGGTATTGATATATGTGAATGGCACAACTGCAGCGCTGATGAATTTTATGGAGGACATTTTGGAAGCCGCACCGGATGCCGCTATCATTCAAGGTCATTCCATGGATGAAATCCAACCCATGGAATTTAACAATTTTTCCATTGTTCCCGCGCAAAAAACGGCCAAAGTAGCGATACCGCTCACAGCGGATTTTGCCATCTGCAATTCTTGCAAAAAAGAAATCCAGGACCCAAACAATAGAAGATATCGGTATGCCTTTACCACATGTACCCAATGTGGGCCAAGATATGCCATCACACAAAAATTTCCCTTTGAAAGAGCGCATACTACAATGTGCCAATTCACCATGTGTGGGAGTTGCGTTACTGAATATGAAAACCCAAGGGACCCTAGATTTCATTCCCAGACCAATAGTTGTGAAGATTGTGGGATCAAGTTACAGTTGGGAACGAATTCCGGAGAATCGGTACTTATCGAAAATGAAAAAGCGATACTGGCAACCGTGGCGCGTTTCCTAAAGGAGGGAGCTATTGTTGCGGTAAAGAATACCAGTGGTTATCTGTTATGTGTGGACGCCACAAACAATGAAGCGGTCGGACAGTTGCGGCAAAAAAAACAGCGCCCTACCAAGCCGTTTGCATTGCTCTATCCAACGCTAGAAAAAATCCATGAAGACTTTGAAGTTTCTACCCACGAGAAAAAGGCTTTGGAATCAAGAATCTGCCCAATTGTACTTTTGGATTCCAAGCAGGGTGCAAAGAAGAACTTGGCAAAAGCGATAGCTCCCGGATTGGACCGCTATGGGGTGATGTTGCCTTCAAGTGCTTTGTTGACCTTATTGTCGGCAGAAATAAAAATTCCATTAGTGGCTACCAGTGGTAATATCCATGGTTCGCCCATCCTTTCCTCAGAAAATGAGGCTAGAGAAAAGTTGAGAACTGTGGCGGACTACTTTTTAAACCATAATTTGGAAATCATTTTTCCACAAGATGACTCGGTGTGCCAGTTTGCCGATAAGCAACGAATTTTGTTGCGTCGTTCCAGAGGATTGGCACCCAACCTTATGGGGTATACTCCAAAAACCAGGGAGAAGGTATTGGCTATGGGAGCGCATTTAAAAAGCACACTGGCCTTTACTCCCAATGGACATACCTACGTAAGTCCCTATTTTGGGAACTTGGATTCCTACGAGGTACTCCAACGTTATACAGATACGCTGCAACGATACACCCAGCTATTTGAAGAATTGCCCGAAGTTGTTTTGGTCGATAAGCATCCTACATACCAAAGCACGATTTTAGGAAAAGAACTGGCGGTAAATTGGAAGGTTCCCGTGGTAGGGGTGCAACATCATAAGGCCCATTTTGCTAGTATTTTGGCAGAACATGATGTATTCGAAACCAAAGCAGCTGTTCTTGGGGTCATTTGGGACGGGGCCGGTCTTGGTGATGACGGTAATATTTGGGGCGGGGAGTTTTTAGTGTATCAGAATCGTCGTATGGAACGAAAGGCCCATTTCGAATACTTTGATTCGCTGGCCGGGGATAAAATGGCCAAGGAACCCCGATTGTCTTTCTTCAGTTTGGTTGAATCGGAAAGCTTGGTCAAGGACAAGTTTTCAAAAACAGAACTTAAAATTTACCAGAAACTTAAGCAAAATTCAAAATTGAAAACATCGTCCGTTGGCAGATTATTTGATGCGGTAGCTTCTTTGTTGGACGTTTTGGATGTTTCCACTTATGAAGGGGAAGCAGCCCTGCTTTTGGAGAATCTGGCATGGCAATATCAAGGGGAATATATGGATCTGTTGGAAGGATTGTCCCTTGAAAACATTCCTTCAAAAACAATCATGGAGCGGCTTATTATCTTGGAACATCAAGGAGAACCAAAAACCAAATTAGCGGCCAGTTTCATTTATACTTTGGCAAGGGTAGTCGTAAAAATGGCGAAGGCTTTTGAAGTATTCACGGTTGCATGTAGCGGGGGCGTGTTTCAAAATCGATTTTTGATACAAACCTTATTGGGCATAAGCAAGGAAGATGGTATTACCCTCCTATTTCATAAAGAAATGTCAAGTAATGACGAAAATATAGCATTGGGCCAACTGGCCTATTATCAAAACATAAAAGCATAAGTTATGTGTTTAGCGATTCCAGGAAAAATCAAAAGTATTGAGACCATACATAATGGTCTAGTACGTATGGCCAAGGTTTCCTTTGGGGGTATCACCAAGGAAGCCAGTTTAGAGATGCTCCCAGATGCCCAAGTGGACGATTACGTATTGGTTCATGTAGGGGTGGCCATAAGCAAAGTGGATGAAGAGGAAGCCAAAAAAACCTTCAGTTATTTGGAAGAAATAGGGGAATTGGGTGAACTGGAAGACGTGGACGAGTATTTACCAAAAAACGAATAGGATATGAAATGAACAAAAACTTTTTAAGGTATAACTAAAGAAGAATGCTTGAAATAAGTTTTTGTGAAAGCGAAGCGGTTCCATCAATGATAAATTTTGGAATTGCTTGATTAGGGATAATTACAAAATTTGAATTGATGAAATATTTATCAGAATATCGGGACCCGGAGTTGGCAAAAAAATATTTAGAGGAAATCAAGAATACGGTTTCAAGACCGTGGTCCATTATGGAAGTTTGTGGGGGGCAAACCCACAGTTTGGTAAAAAACGGCATTATTGAGATGTTACCGAAAGAAATCACAATGATTCACGGACCGGGTTGCCCAGTTTGTGTTACCCCTTTAAACTTGATTGACAAGGCAGTGTATTTGGCACTGGAAAAAGGGGTTGTTCTCTGTTCATTTGGTGACATGCTTCGCGTGCCGGGTTCCCAGAAAAGCCTATTGGAAGCAAAAGCGGAAGGTGCGGATGTTCGCATACTATACTCGCCCTTGGAAGCCGTGAAAATTGCGGAAGATCATCCCGAAAAAGAAGTAGTCTTTTTTGCAGTGGGCTTTGAAACCACCGCACCGGCCAACGCCCTTTCGGTAATCCATGCGCATCGTAAAGGATTGAAAAACTATTCCATTTTAGCATCACATGTGTTGGTGCCCCCCGCCATCAAGGCGGTTATTGATGATGAAGAAAGCCGAATCGATGGCTTTTTGGCCGCAGGTCATGTTTGCACCATTATGGGAAACTCCGAATATCATCCGCTTTCCGCGGAATATAAAGTTCCTATTGTCGTGACCGGTTTTGAGCCCTTGGATGTGCTTCAGGGCATTTTGATGGTCATTCGTCAATTGGAACAAAGTAAATCCGAGGTAGAGAACCAATATGCACGAATTGTCCGTGAAGAAGGAAATGTGGAAGCTCAAAAAGTGATTCAGGAAGTGTTTGAAGTTCAAAATCAAATGTGGCGTGGTATTGGGGAAATTCCCATGAGCGGCTATGGTGTAAAAGCTGAATATGCGGATTTCGATGCAACCAAGAAATATGAAGTTTCCATTAAAGAAGCACCGGAAAACCCCGAATGTATATCTGGCCAGATCATGAAGGGTATCAAGAAACCTTTTGAATGTGCCCAGTTTGGTAAAAAATGCAAACCTTCAAATCCATTGGGTGCACCTATGGTAAGTAGTGAGGGTGCATGCGCGGCGTATTATCATTTTTCAGGCATGGTCGAAGCTTAACGGTATTGAATGTCAGAAGAGAAAAAATTACGCATGCAGTTGCAATGCCCCATGCCAAAATTAGATTTTGATGTCATTACCTTGGGCCACGGCAGTGGAGGACTGTTGACCAATAAATTACTGGACAGCGGGGTTTTCGACCTGTTATCAAATCCCATTTTGGATGCTCGTCATGATGGTGCATTTATAAATCTTGAGGGTAAGGCCGCATTTTCTACCGATAGTTTTTTGGTATCCCCCATCTTCTTTCCCGGAGGGAATATTGGTGAATTGGCCGTAAACGGAACGGTAAATGATTTGGCAATGTGTGGTGCTATTCCAAAATATCTGTCCTTGAGTTTTATTATTGAGGAAGGACTTAAGGTTTCAGAATTTTGGGAGGTTTTGGTAGCCGTGAAATTTGCCTGTGAAAAAGCGGGGGTGCAAGTGGTCACCGGAGATACCAAAGTAGTGGAAAAAGGCAAGGGAGATAAGATCTTTATCAATACTTCAGGGATAGGACGGGTGCATCCTAAATCCAAAATAGCGGCAAGTAATATCAAATCCGGTGACAAGATTATTATTAGCGGTCAAATGGCTACCCATGGTATGGCCATCATGTCGGTTCGTGAAGGATTGGAATTCGATTCTGAAATACAAAGTGATACAACCCATTTAAACCACACTATAGTTGGTCTTTTGGACGAATTTGGAGAAAGCATTCATCTATTAACCGACCCCACCCGTGGAGGAGTGGCCACCGTGCTAAAGGAAACCGCACAATCCATCAATCTCGGGATCGATATTTTTCAAAAAGACCTACCTATGGACAATCAAGTGGCCAGTGCCTGTGAGTTATTGGGGCTGGATCCGCTTTATGTGGCCAATGAAGGCCTTTTCATCGCTTTTGTTGCGGAAGCAGTTGCGGAAGCTTTTCTTTCAGAATTGCAACAAGATGAAAATGGACCCCATGCAAAAATAATAGGTACGGTAACCGGAGAACATCCAGGGCAGGTGATTCTGGAAAGTACTATAGGTGGAAAACGCATGGTGAGCATGTTGCCTGGGGAACAATTACCGCGAATCTGTTAATATGGATTTTTCTACACTAGGTAAACACATATCCAATCCCTACATTTTTAAAGGCTCCGAACAAAAACCGTTTTTGGCACCTAGAGGAGTCCACTTGGTCCATGATATGCTCTTTGTGTCCGATACGGGCCAGAACCGGGTGTTTATTTGGAAAAAACTACCCAACACACGGCATCAAGAACCCGATGTTGTTTTAGGCCAGCCCGATGTAGAAGGTTCTGGGAGAAATGCCGGAGGTAAGGTCACATCCAAAAGCCTACACTATCCTTCTGGAATTTGGAGCGATGGACAACGTTTAATCGTTGCGGATGCTTGGAACCATCGGGTGTTGATTTGGCATCAATTACCCACAGAACATGGGCAGGCCGCTGACGTAGTTTTAGGGCAACCTGATTTTAGATCCAACCAGGTAAACGTAGCGGGAATTTCAAAAAGTCCTACCGCGAAAAGCATGCATTGGCCCTATGGCGTTTTTTCCAATGGCAAACAGCTCTGGGTGGCCGATACGGGCAATAGAAGAATCCTATTTTACGAAACCATTCCCGTGCAGAACTACGCTGCCGCGGATAAAGTTATCGGGCAACCTGATTTTTCCTCTCGCGATTATGAAAACGACCAACCCATTTGGCCCTATTCCGTAAAAATCAATGCTGATGGTGTTTTGGCGGTGGCGGATACGCAGTTTTACCGAACGTTGATATGGCATAATTGGGAAGTAGCGTTCAACACCCGGGCGGATATTATTATAGGGCAGCCTAACTTTGACGCCTGTGGTCAAAATCAATTTGGACTTTTCCCGGATTCGCACACGTTGAATTGGACCTATGATGTCTGCTTCTACAAAAAAGGGTTATTGGTCAACGATACGGGAAATAGTAGACTGCTCTATTTTGAAAAAATCCCTGAAACCAATAACCAAACTGCCGATGCGGTTATTGGCAAGTGTGATTTCAAGACCGGAAGTGAGAACAAAGATACGATTGTGGGAACGGACAGCTCCTTGTACTGGCCATTTTCCGTCTGTACGCAAGGCAATAAATTGGCGATTGCGGACACAGGAAACCACAGATTGGCCCTTATGGACCTACTGCTTTAAAAGAACTCATTTAGACTTTTTCAAATAGCTAAAAAATGATTCTTTTGCACCCACTTTTTGTCTTTTTTTCCTTCCGTAGCCCTGCTATGCAACTCAAAAAAGCCTTCAAGCGGGCACAAAATCCTTAATTTTCGCATTATTCCAAAAAGTCTAAATGAGTTCAAAGCCTAGATATAGCCAATAAACACCTACAATTATGGCGAATAAACCTCCGGCAATTCGAATGCCCTGGAATGTATTCGGACGTTGTAGTTTTTGAGAGCCATTGGAGATTTGTCCCAAAACATAGGCATAGACAATCATAGCGAATACGGTTCCCAAGGCGAATCCGCTGATATAAAGTATCCCTTCAAATTGGTTTTGGAACCCCAATACGGGAAGTAGCAATAAAAAGTGGGCTATTCCTGCCAATCCATGCAGAACGCCTATCAAAAATGAAGACCAACTATTTTGTTTAAGTGCTTTGGAGTGGGTATGTTCATGTTCCAGGATAGTATTATCATGATTATGGTCGTGTACATGGATATAGGGCTTTTCGCCTCCATGGATATGGGGATGATTATGCCCTTTTCCTTTAAAGAAAATCCTGAAAAGGGCCCATAGCCCAACCCCGATCAGGACAAGACCAACCAGTTGCTCACTGTGCCGGGATATCAATTCCACTGGAATAATCTCTTTAAATGCTAAAAAGAGCAGGCCAATGACCAACATGCCCGTAAGGTGTCCAAACCCCCAGAACAGACCAATGCGCCAAACCTTTTTACGGGTTTCAATGGCCAAGGGCGTAACGGCCGCCAGATGGTCCGGGCCAGATATAACATGGAGTACGGCTGCAAGGGTACCGGCAACCAAAGGAATTTCCAACATGCGATGAATCAAGCAGTTTTATAATCTCTAAAATAAGGACAAATGAGCTTAGAATGAATTCAAATAGCTGCTTTTCAGATAATTGTAATACCAGTTCTCATTTAGAATTGGGCCAAAATAAGGGCCGTCGCTTTTTCCCGTACCGAAGCCGTATTCTTTGTTCATAGCATGGGCTATGGGCAAAGGATGCAATAAAGGTATGGGGAAAATGGACAAGCATATTGGCCCAATTCTAAATGAGAAATGGTATAACACTGTTTAAAATTGAAAAGTATGATAAGGGGTATGCAATTTGAAATGGCGGGAAAGCATAATAATAAAAGGGATATTATCTTGGAAAATTCAATTCGCCTATCAAAATTTTGTCTATCTCGTTAGTGAAATTTATCCATCTTTAAAAGGGATTGATGTTCTTTTCGTTTTTAGGATGTATTGAAAAATCTTGCCTTGCTCAGTAGTATGTACTCTATTCGATTTTTGCTTCCTGCCTGCCGGCAGGCAGGTACGCTTATCTGTCGGAACACTACAAAAATCGAACAGGATCCATGCCCGCCCGTACCGAGCGGCACGTTCGGGCGTGGCGCAAAGTTTTGGGGTAAGGATTTGGGACTTGCAGCGCAAAACCTTGTTTTGCTCGCTAAAAACGAAACCCATGAGCCGATTAGGGATCCTATTCGGCTCAATATCTAATGTTTTTTGAGCCGAATACCATATTCAAGAAGCCTATTTTCTTTAGAGTCATCTTTGAAATATATCATTATATTGGTAAATAATGATATATTTGATTATAATTAGTCAATATAATGGTAATTGATGTTCGTACTATAAAGGAAGTAAAGGAACGAATCGGCTTGGTTTGTCAACGGCACCGTAAAGCCAATGATTTGTCCCGTGATGAACTGGCAAAGGCCTTAGATGTTTCCCCTACTACGATACAAAATATTGAGAACGGAAAGAATGCAACACTCGATAATATCTTAAAAATAGCCAATCATTTTGGGTTATTGACTACCATCTATAATGCTCTAGGTCAGTTCACAGCAACTGACGATACTACATCATTATACTGATTATGGCAAGGGACAAGGTCATCAATGTGTTAGCATTTGGAACCGAGTTGGGAAAGCTTGGATATGATTTGAACACCCAAAAATCGTTCTTTCAATATAACCCTGGTTTTTTGGACTCTGGTCAGTATTCTAAATTCTTCCCTTTTATTTTCAAGCGAACGAAATCAG
>JBCBSN010000209.1:0-8009 GCA_039819225.1 Bacteroidota bacterium
GATCGTACTGATGCTAGCAGGCTTTTTTTGGAAAGAGAAATCTAGACTTTAGACCTATGAATATTTTAGAATCTATTTTATTGGCCATTGCAAATTTACTTTACTACCCCGTATTGTTGGGAGTGCTATTTGTAATGATACATCAAGTAGTTGCGATTGGCAAGTTTATGAGCGAACTGAAACAAAGGCGCAACAAGAGCTTTAAAAGAATTAAAGCGTTTGAAACGGAACATGCCGATTATTTTAAAGCGCCTGCGGCTACCTCTAGGGCCATAGAATATGATCTTGTCTCGAAGCTTCGCAAATGGCGCCAAAGCTATAACAAATCTCTCAGTGCCAATCGACTGGTAATCAAAGCGGGACCTTCACTAGGTCTTCTAGGAACGCTTATTCCGATGGGTACCGCACTCGCATCCCTGTCCCAAGGAGATCTTTTGGTAATGTCCGCCAATATGGTGACCGCATTCACTACCACTGTGGTAGGTATGGCTTCCGGGTTAACGGCGTTCTTATTGCATTACAAGCAAACGGAATGGATGAAAAAAGACCTCCTCGAGTGCGAGTCCTTATGTGAAAAAAGCTTGGTGGAATGGGAGAATGCGGAGGCAAATACGGCAAAATTAATCAACGGTTAAGCAATTGTAATCATGGGTATACTCAGAAAGCATTCGTTATTCGATGAGGAATTTACTTCCGAAACAGACCCCATCAGCAGTATGGCCAACTTGTTCGATGTAAGCATAGTGTTTATCGTAGCCTTATTTTTTGCCCTTTTTATGGCATATAGCACTCTCGACCTGTTCAACCCCGATTCGGAATTGATTATCACCAAGACCAGCCCCAATGGTGAAATTCAGATTATTACGAAGAAAGGGAAAGATATCAAAATTGAGAAAGTCACCGAAACCACTGAGTCAGGAAGAGGTGTAAAACTTGGAACGGCGTACAAGCTAGAAGATGGCCGAGTTATTTACATACCAGAAGAATAAACTTATGAAGAAACATATACTTCAATTCATAGGTCTTGGCTTTCTTTTGCTAATCGGCAATGTAAATGGTCAAAGCACAGACCAAGGAAAAATAGATATCGCCCTGATTCTCACCGACTCCTACCGTTTTTTGGGTGAGGGCACCTCCAAAGATGCACAGACCGCTTTAGCCGCTTATGGCGTGGAAGCCCAGGTAAAGAGTTTCTATCATTCAGACCTAGATACGCTCACCTACAAAGAACTAAGTGGCCATAAGTTGGTATTCATCGATATTATCAATGCCGCGAAGGTCGGGAACGTATTACCACTCTTAAATAAAATGGCGAAAAGTGGAAGAAAGGTTTTTGCGGTAGGCTCAAACGAAACTCCGGGTCTTGGAGAATATGCTGCCATCCAAATGGACGCAAAGACCATCGAATTTTATGAACAGTCTGGGCGTAAAAACCTAGTGGCTATGGTATTGGATCAATGCCAACGCTCATTCGGTTTTGAGATTCCCCAACAGCATCCAATCCCGATGCCTGAATTTGCCTTGTGCAACATTCAAAATAAAAAAGTCTACAAAGATTTTGAATCGTATCAAAAAGACTATGCCGCCCATATGAAGGGCAACCCTTGGATAGCCATAAATATGTGGCGAAGCGACTTTTTATCCGAGCAATTGACACATTTCAAAGCGTATGCCTCACAATTTGAAGAGAATGGTTTCAATGTGCTTTTCTATTATGGTTATCCGGGGAAAGAAGACGCTGAAAAGCTTTTTTATAATACTAATAAACAACTTGTTCCAGAAGTAATCTTGACACAGGCCGCATGGCTAGGAGCCAATCCACACGCCAACAGGGAGCTATTTGAAACGCTTGGTATTCCCGTCATCAATATGGTTCAGGTGAATCAGACTGCTGATGAATGGATGGGCAATGATAAGGGGATAGATATTTACAAGCGCACCAGCTCTTTGAATATTCCTGAACAGATGGGAATGGTACAGCCCATTGTGGTAAGTAGCAAGGAGATTGTTGATCCCACTATAAAATGGACGGAAAAGCGTTCTATCTTATTCCAAGTAAAGCGGTTGTTAAAACGGGTACAGAAAATGCACGTTTTACAAAATAAACCGAATGCTGAGAAACAAATAGCGCTGATTTATTACAGCCACCCTCCAGGCAAGGAACTCCTAGGAGCAAGCTACCTCAATGTAGTCCCCAATAGCCTTTATTCCATCCTCTCACGATTAAAAAAAGAAGGGTATCACATTGGTAATGATGTGCTTACCGAAGAGGATATTTTCAAAAAGGTGTCCAACTATGGGTTGAATATCGGACAATGGGCGCCTAGAGAAATAGACAAACTGGTACAAAAAGGAAAGGCAACGCTGGTCCCAATGGAGCTGTATCTGAAATGGTACGCAAAACTTTCCAGTTCATTACAAAAGGAAATCGAGCAAGAATGGGGAAGACCCGAAGAAAGCTCCATCATGATTTGGAAAGACAAAAATGGCAAGAAGTATTTTGTAATTCCATCGGTGCAGTACGGCAATGTACTGCTCACTCCCCAACCGGTCCGCGGCTGGTCGCAAGATTCAAATATAATGCACCATGATATTTCAGTGCCGCCACATCACCAGTACGTAGCTTTTTATCTCTATTTACAGTTTGGTTACAATGCGGATGCGGTGGTACATCTCGGTACGCATAGCACACTGGAATGGCTACCTGGAAAGGAAACAGGACTGAACCATCACGATGCGTCGGAGGCGTTGATTGGGGATATGGTCAATGTGTACCCGTACATTGTAGATGATGTGGGTGAAGGTCTACAGGCGAAGCGTCGATCAGGTGCCATTATTATTGATCATATGACCCCTCCTTTTGACAAAATCGCTCTCAATCCAATGTTGGCCAGATTGGAACAGCTTATTTCCGAGCACGGCATCGCAGAATCTAAAAGTCCGGCACTGGCGAAGGCCAAGTTAAACGAGATTCGCAAATACACATTACAATCCGGGATTTTGGGCAAAAAAGCCTTTGGGCCCATCTTCCAAGATGCTCAGTTGCACTACATCGAACATTATATCGAAGAGGTTCAGGAGCAAAATTCCCCGCTCGGGCTTCATACCTTCGGAAAACTCCCTAAACCAGGCTATATTGAAAAAAATGTAAAGGCCATTGTCTCACAAAAGGGCGGTCTTAGTAAAAAACAGCGCAAAACGTATGCAGATGACATTCGCCAACGTATTGTTGCCAGTGCAGAAGCCGAACTCAGTGCTTTGGTAGACGCTTTACGTGGTAAATACATCCCTGCGAGCACAGGAAATGACCCGCTCAGAAATCCAAATTCCCTGCCAACCGGTAAAAACTTTTATGCCTTCGATGCGGATTACGTTCCTTCCGAAGAGGTGTACAAAACCGGAGAAAACCTTGCAGATGACCTTATTGAAACGCATCAAAAAGAACACAACGGAGAATTTCCGGACAAAGTAAGTTTTAACCTATGGTCAACAGAGTGCATCCGCAATGAAGGTATTATGGAATCAAAGATTCTAAGTCTTTTGGGAGTGAAGCCTGTTTATGATGGGTACGGTAAAGTGGTCGACCTGAAAGTGATTCCTCGTAGGGTTTTAAAAAGACCACGAGTGGACGTAGTGCTCATTCCTTCAGGACTCTACCGGGATATTTTTCCGCAACTGGTGCTATTGCTTGATAAGGCGGTGAAACTGGCATCAAAACAAGACGAAGTGGACAACTATGTACGACAAAATACAACACGTCATTACGATATGTTGCTTAAAAGGGGTATGAAGAAAAACTTAGCTAAAACACTTTCGGAAGTCAGGATTTTTTCCACCCCGGATGGTGCTTACGGCACTGGTACCAACACTGTAATTGATGCCTCCGGCACCTGGGAAGAGGATAAAGAAGTAGCGGATGTTTTTATGAACCGCATGCATTTTCCATATAGCAATCGTTTTTGGGGAAACCAACCTGCCAACGAGTCGTTATTGATAGCCTTGTTCAAAGAAAACCTCTCCGGGACAAAGGCGGTACTGCACAGCCGAACCTCTCATTTATATGCCAGTCTTGACAATGATGATTTCTTTCAGTATCTCGGAGGAACGGCACTTGCGATTCGTGCCATAGACGGAGAATCTCCTGAAGTGATCGTGTCCAACTTGACCAACCAAGGTCGGATGAAAAATGAGAAGTTGAGCTATTTCTTGAGCAAGGAGTTACAAGCACGTTATTTTAACCCTACCTGGATCAACTCCATGCTGGACGAGGGATACTCAGGAGGACGATTTGTCAGACAGGTAGCCTCGAACTTATGGGGTTGGCAGGTAACGGTTCCCGATGCAGTGACAGAAAGTAAGTGGGATAATTTTTTTAATATTTACGTGGACGATTCGTATGACTTGGACATTGCCGAGCGTTTTGAGGAATCCAAGAACGTATATGCCTATCAAGTGATGATATCACGTATGTACGAGGCTATTAGGAAATCGTATTGGACGCCAGACGAGGAAGTAAGGCAAAAGTTGTTGTCGGAGTTTCTAGAGACCGTCGAAAAGGTAGGCTTATCCTGTAACCTCAATGTTTGTAATAACACAAAGTTAGCGGACTTTCTCAATCAGGAATTTGAAGAAGTAAAAGGTATTCCCCCAAAAAGCATAGAAAACTATCGCAATGAGCTGAAAGAAATACGCGAACAATTAGTGGCAGATGGACTACCCAATAGTGATCAGTTAGCATCGGATACCGAAAACTCCAACGCATATTTACCGGGAAAAAATGTGAAAGGCTACGAAATCGAAGAATTGAACACCAAGGAGGAATCCCAATCCATAATTGATACCGCTATATGGAAATGGATTGCATTTGGGATTGTAGTGCTGTTTTCTGTTTTTTATTTTTTGCGAATGCGTGGAAAAGGCGATTAGGTATCTTAGCAAACGTTTTAATAATTATTCAGTGTGCGACTATCCAAGGCTATCACTTGACCGTATTGTACAGGATATCGCTCAAAAGCCTCTGCCAAAGGCGTTTGATTTAATATGGACAAAATAATTCGCACGGGGCCCGCATGCGTCACTACGACTACTTTTTTATACGATGTTGTCAATAGCTCTTTGTACCATTGGTTCACACGATGGGAAAGCATTGTCATGGATTCTCCGTTCGGAACTTGATGGTTGACGAAATCCTCCATCCATGGGTCTAATTCCTGCTTAGGTATTCCGGACCAAGGTCTCATTTCCCAATCCCCAAAGTCCATTTCCATAAGTTCTGGACATTGCTCCATTTTTTGGTGGGGAATCCGTTGGGCCAATTCAAAGCATCGTTGCAATGGACTGGAGTAAATCCTATCAACCGAATCAGGTAATTGTGCCAAAACCGTTTTAGACTCTTCTAAAAAAGTCTTGGCCAAAGGAATATCGGATTGACCGTAACATATACCTTTTGCAACATCAGGAGTGGTATGTCGCACTAAATAAACTTCCATGCCAACACGATAAAGAGGTAATAAGCCACTTCCACAATTTGTTGCGTAGCCCCAAGACAATCCCCGGTGTAGCCGCCTATTTTCTTTTTGAAGAGATTACTGAGGTACATTTTGACCAAATACAGCGGTATCGGGATGAAACACCACCACAGTTGACCCATAATGAAGGTGATTACCATTGTGGGAATCAGTCCAAACAAAAGTACTGATACCACATTGGTTGTTGAATACCCTTTGGCTACGGGCTTCACTTTGCTCTGCTCGTCTTCGCGAACATATTGATGGGTAAATATTACCGTAGCGGCCATTACCCTGCTTAGCGTATGCCCATTAATAACTACAAGCAATAGATCGATATAGTCATATTGGTTGGAGACTTTTACCAAGAGAGACGCCTTGAGTAAGATTAGAAGAACCAAGCCGACAACAGCATAGGTTCCCACCCGACTGTCCTTCATTATCATAAGAATTTGCGCTTTCGTCCATCCGCCGCCAAAACCGTCACATACATCCGCAAACCCATCCTCATGAAAAGCTCCAGTGAGCCATACCGAGATGGCTATAAAGAAAAATGTCGCAAACCAAGGACCAACCAACCAGTGACCAAATAAAAAACCAAGTCCAGATATCGCCCCTACTATCCATCCAATAACCGGAAAATAGCGCACTGATTTCGTGATGTAGTCAGGGCTGTGACCTACCCAAGAAGGGCACGGAATACGGGTATAAAACATCACCGCCGTCAAGAAAACTTTCAATTCCTCCTTCACCTATCCGATTTTCCAGTTACACCTGCCGACTCGAAACTGGCCATTTCATTTAGTATCGATACCGACATTTGCAATAAAGGATAGGCCGCAGCACATCCTGTTCCTTCTCCCAATCTCATCTGCAATTCAAGTAATGGCGCTACATTAAGATAAGCAAGTGCCTTCGTATGTCCCAATTCCTTGGAGCGGTGTGTGAAAATCGCAAATTCCTTGATTTCTGGAGCCATCCTATGTGCTACCAAAAAAGCGGCAGTGGAAATAAAGCCATCTACCAATACAAGGCATTGTTTAGAAGCTGCTTCCAGCATTCCTCCAACCATTTGGGCAATTTCATAACCGCCAAATGTTGCAAGGACTTTATCTGCATCAGCTTCAGCTGTAAGCCCATGAAATCTTTGAACTTCTTGCAACGTATTCAGCTTTTGCTTTAAGAAATCACCCTTGGCGCCTGTTCCATTGCCTACACAATCAGACAGTGGGATATTGCAAAGCGTACTCATGATCAGTGATGCGGCAGAGGTATTGCCAATACCCATTTCTCCAAAACCGATCACATTGGTGCCTTTTTCTATGTTATCAGCAACGATATCCGTTCCTTTTTGCATAGCCTTATGGCAGGTCTCAAGACCCATGGCAGGCTTCAATCTATAATCTGCCGTCCCTAAGCCCATTTTGGCATGGACCATGGATAGCCCCGGTTCAAAGTTGTGGTTAACGCCTGCATCCACCACCACTACCTGCATTCCTGCCACCTTGGACATTGCATTGATTGCCGCGCCCTTAGCTAGAAAATTCATCACCATTTGGTGTGTAACTTCTTGGGGATAAGGATTGACCAATCCTGATTTTGCAATACCATGATCTCCTGCAAAAACCAGTACAATGGGTTTATTCAATGAAGGGGTAAGCGTTGCCTGAACACGCGCTATTTGATGTGCGAGATGCTCCAACCTCCCTAATGAGCCCTGAGGTTTGGTTTTGAGATTCAATTTATCCCATATTTGGGAATCAAGTTTGGTATTTACGGAAGAAATACCTTGTTGCAACTTGTCTATCATGTTTAAAGTGAGCTTATTTTAATTGAAATGGCAAACCGGATACCATAAATATGGCCTTATCCGCTTTTTTGGCGACAAATTGGTTCATCCAGCCCTGTAATTCCGTAAATTTTCTTCCGATATGGGTTTCGGCATGTCCTCCCATCCCAATTTCATTTGAAATAATTATGAGCGTGCCGTCTTGCTCAAACAACTGCTGCAACTCCTGCTTTCCTTCCTCCAAGCAGGCCTGAATATCCTGCTCCAGATCCAAGAACCAGTTGGTCAGCCACAAGGTGATGCAATCCAGGACAACTACTCTTCCTGTAATATCCAAATTACCTATCAGTTTTTCTTCTTCCCAAGTCTCCCAACGTTCATCCCTCTCGTTTTTATGGCGCTCCACTCGTTGCTCAAAATCAGCGTCCCATTTACGGGAAGTTGCCAAATAGACCGGGTTCTCGGATAGCCCTAACGCCAATTCCATGGCATAACCACTTTTTCCGGACCGTTCGCCCCCAGATATGTAATAAACCAAGACTATAAGATTTTAAGTAACTGCTTAGAGCAACCACGGATGATGATCCAATAATAACACAATTTACAGATACTTACAACACAAGTGTTTTGGATGGGATGTAAAGTATTCTTAAACCGTTTGAGTTCCAATTTGGGGTAGCTTGCACATCGATGCCGTTCTCTTCCGGACTTAA
>JBCBSN010000210.1:0-7980 GCA_039819225.1 Bacteroidota bacterium
AACTCGTCCTAGGTGCGCCTATTGAGCTATCTAAAAATACAAAAAACACTGCTTAAGTGGATTTTTGGGATCCGGACTTCCTTTTTTCCTTGATTTTCACATAAATCAATTTTTTGCGTCCACGGGAATCCTCCCTCCTTTCCACCTCAAAATCGGACAAGGAAGCGATTAAAGGGGTAAGCTTTTGGAAACCATAGTTCCTGGAATCAAAATTAGGTTGTTTTTTTTGGAGTAGGCTTCCCACATCCCCTAAAAAGGCCCATCCATCATCATCGCCCACATCATTTATGGTATCCGATATAAACTTGATTTCCTTAATACCTATTCTGTCAAGATTATTCTTGGATTTCTGCTTGCGGGTATTTGCATCCGTGGCATCATCCTCGGACTTCTTAAGAATCTCCAAGTAGATGAATTTGTCGCATGCGGCTATAAAAGGGTTGGGTGTCTTCTTTTCACCAATACCGAACACCTGCATTCCCGCCTCGCGAAGTCTTGTGGCCAAGCGGGTAAAATCACTGTCGCTGCTCACTAGGCAAAATCCATTGACCTCGCCGGTATAAAGGATGTCCATGGCATCGATTATCATTGCGGAATCCGTAGCGTTCTTGCCCACGGTATATCCATACTGTTGAATAGGGGTTATGGCATTTTCCAGAAGTACATTTTTCCATTTTCCAAGGCGTGGATTGGTCCAATCCCCATAAATACGCTTTATTGTGGGGTTGCCATATTTGGCGATTTCCTCCATCATTTCCTTTACATAGACCGAAGGTATATTGTCTCCATCGATCAATACGGCCAGTTTTACTTCCATTGCGCTACCTGTTTGCCCGCAAAGTACGATGTTTTCTTAGTAATGGCCCTATGGCTCTTTTTTTGCTATCACAAATTCAACACGGCGGTTCTTCATTCGTCCCGCCTCTTTGGAATTATCCGCAATCGGTATTTGGCCTGCATACCCTTGCCATGAGATTCTATCCGAAGAAATGCCCAAGTCCATTAGATAGTCGGCCACGGATTTCGCCCTTAATCCCGAAAGTCTTTGGTTGTATGCCGGTAATCCTACATTGTCCGTATGGCCCTTGATCTGTATCCGGAGCGATTCATTATTACTTAGGTATTTATAAATATCCTTTAGTTCCCGTTGGGCGCTTTCCACTACATGAAATTCATCAAACTTGAAAAGCACATCTTCAAAAACGTGAATTTTGCCCAGCTCAAAATCTCCTGCCTTGGCCGTATCATACGATATTTCCATATTTGGCCCGGAAATTTCCCCCTCCACGATCAACCGTACCATATCTATATAGTAGTACGCCCCTTGCTTGGCATTTGGCTTGGTCTTGAACAAACGTGTCCGTTTATTGCTCTTGAAGTTGCCAATGGTCATAAAACGTTCCGTCCCCTTGGCGACAAACTCCGTATGGACCAAAATCCAGTCTTGGGTATCCGAATAAAAATTGGAATACCCTATCTCCAAGGGGTTATATGTATTGTCCTTATCCTTGTACAAACGTCCCTTGGAAAGTTCCTTTTTAGTAGTGAAATGAAGCTTGTTCCTGGAAAAGAGCACGCCAAACTCTTTTACGGCAAAATCCGATCGCTCCGCCAAACTCACATAGAACGATAGCTCGTATTTTTGACCTGCTACCAGATTCCGTGAAAGTTCTACCTGTATATACTCCCTGTAATCTTCAGGGGCATATAGATATAGCCCTGCATATCCTTTTCCAAAATCTGCGGATTGGGTCCCGTTAAAGTTTTTAGGAGTTCCCATGGTTGAGCTACAACCATTAAAATAGTCCGTGGAACCCTGGGTGGGCGTGGACCAGGATGTTACATCAAAGCTAAAATTGCCCAAACGTTCCGGACAACGGTCATAAATCTCAAAACTTGGGTTCTTTACCAGGTTCTGGGCGTTGGCCGCCAAAACTTGAAAAAAAAGGAGAAAGAAAACAAGATAATATTCAGCACTAAAATCCTTCCAACTTTGCATCCCCACGCGCTTATAGCACTCAAATTATGAAAATAATGATCTTTTTTCGGGTTTAGTTCGATGAAGTGCCAGATTTCCTTTATGAAGCTATGCCGTTGTACTAGGGCCTGTTAATACAAAGCCTAAAATTGTCTTTTTTGCCCTTCCTGCCCGAATGCGTTCAGGCGGGTTTCCGTATTTCCTTATTGCTTTTTGACCGCTTAGCTCGCTAGGCTGATCAAAAAAAGCTTCGAAATCCGAAAAAATCATCAAAAAAATCCATGGGTTTCGTTTTGTGTTAACAGGCCCTAATCATTGTCCTCCTCAAAAACATTCCCAGTCAAGGAAGGCCTATCTATAAGGGATATCTTTGAAATCTTGAATTCCGCCCTTCTGTTCTTCCTTCTTCCCTCGACAGATCCATTGTCCGCCACGGGTTTTGATCCCCCATGGCCTTGCCATTCTATCCTATGCCCTGCAAGCCCTAAGGAAGTTAAATAGGCCGCCACGGCCTTGGCCCTTTTTTGGGACAAATCCTTATTGTAGTCATTGGATCCCTCATTGTCCGTATGCGCATGGATGGTAATGCTCAATAACGGATCCTGCTTTAAGCTTGTATAAAGATCCTTTAAGCTACGTTTTGCCCTTTTATTAAGAAGGTACTCATCCGTAGGGAAAAGCACGTCCCGCAGAACGTAGATTTTATCCTGCTCCAGATCATCAAAAAAAGGTTCGTTTTCCAAAGGACTTACCGAAACCATGTCCAAATAGTAGTAGGATGCCTTTTTGGATTCCCCGGTAGTAATAAGTTCTGTGTTGGCATTGTTTTGGAAATTTCCTATGATCAGGTAGTTTTCCGTTCCCTTGGCCACAATTTCCTTGTATACCCGCATCCACCCTTTCTTATCTGCATAAAACCCTGAATTACTTATGCGGGCATAATTGTAATTGCCTTTTTCCAAACCACTTCCCTGCAATTTAATGACCTCGTTTGTGGAACTTTTCATTTTGTCCTGTGTAAACAAAAGTCCTATGTCCCCAATGGCGTAACTTGATTTTTCAGCCAAACTTATATAAAAACTGATTGCATACCTTTTGCCCTTTATCAAGGTCTCCTTTAAATGGGCCTGCAGGTATTCCCTGTAATTATTGGGTGCCATCATATAAAGACCGGCATAACCTTTCCCAAATTCGGCGGTTTGCTCCCCATTAAAATTGTTGGGAACGCCCATAGCTTTGCTACAGATATTGAAGTAATCCGTAGTTCCCCTGGTGGGTATGGACCATTCCTCAACATCATTGGTCATGTTACTGGGAGCCTCGGGGCATTGGGAAAACTGTTCAAAACTGGGGTTTACTACCAGATTCTGACCCCGGGCCATCAAAAAACCGAACCCCAGAAGGAGTATCAACCTTATCTTTGACCCTACTTTGAACGTCATGTTCTACATTATTTTCAACCCTAGTGAAATAACGTGAATTATCGATGGAATATTGCATTTTGTCGATTAACAATAGTAGCGAGTTCGGAAATATTACTAGTCCAAAGCAACATGAAACCCTATGTGGCCAGCTAAAAAAGTACTTTACACATTGGCCTAAAGGAAAAAGAATAGAATTCTATTTGAAAATTGTGCTAAACCGTTAACGACTAGACGGCAATAAAAGATTTGCCCCTACTAAAACTACCAGCCACCAAGTGCGCAACCTACTTATTGAAAATTCATGGAAACCGACCATGAGTATTCCGGCTCACTAAAAGCACATAACCGCACGCAGCAAGCAGGGTTTCATTTCAACTAATACTATGCCTTTTCATTTTGTTATCTCTAAGGAACCGATTAATTATAAAAAAACCTCCTTGAATTAGAAGTCAAATTTATAGGTGGCCCCCGCCATTAGTTGAAAGCCCTGTACCGGAAAATTGGTCCACCTTTGGTAGTTGTTATTGGCAATATTGTGTGTCCTTAAGAAGATGGAGAGTTGATCGTTATACCGATATCCCAAATGGGCATTGGCGTCAAAAAAAGAATCCAACTCTACAATAGTGGAGGCAAATTGTGCGGGCGGTACACCCTGGGCGGCTATTGAGGCCACATCCTCACGCTCACCGACATAAAACAGATTGGCGCCCATATACCATTTTTCCCCAATTTGGTAATCCATGAACAAGGATCCCTGTAGATTGGGCAGGTTCCAGGCAGGATTGTCCGTCTCCGTATCGTAATCATAGACCTCGGCATTAATGCCCAGGGTGAAGTTCCGGTTGATGTCCAGGTTCAACTCCCCAAAAATGCCCAAAGTCTTGATATCATCATAAAAAACGGCAAAGGAATTACCAAAATAATAGGCCTTTTCATCTGTCCGGAAATCGTTCCTGGGATTTAATTTAAACAAGGGCCTTCTATTTTCCGCGGTATATGATCCTTTTACGTTATAACTAAGATTGGAAGACAATTGGCCCCGCAACCCTATATAGGCATCGTATTGCCTATCCGTAGGCACAATGGCCAAGGTAGGGGATACAAAGGGATTATCCTCCACAAAACCATAATAGGAATTCTGTTGCAGTGCGCCCTCTACCCCGCCATATGCCACGGCCACTTGGTCCAACAGCCGATAGGAAGCTGTTACCGCCGGGTAGATATAAAAGTTGCTTTCGCTGTTTTCATTGTCCAGGCCATAAACGATGTTTACCCCTAGATTTAAGGTAAGATCGTCCCTTAGCATGGTGAGGCTAGGGTTTACCCCTACTTGAAACTGGCCATAATCGATCCCTGAGGTATTAGTGGTACTATTGACATCCGCATTTTCAAAGCTCCCTCCTACATAGTCCAGCACTGTGTTGATCTCCAACACCTCATCACGAACGGGAAGTTGGAATCCCGCCTTGATAATGGCCCGGTTTTCTCCGGAACTTATGGCATCCCAGAACCTTCTGTACTGTACACTTGCATTGTTAAAAAAGGAATCCTCTACGTTGACATGACCTCCCGCTTCGGCCATAAAATAGTTTTGCCGTTCGTCCATTGCGTCAATTATCGCTTCACTAAAAATACCCTCCGGTAGGCCATACCAATTGTAAAGCTGATGCTGGAACCCCACATCGGCTCCCCAATCAAAATCCCTGTCCCGCTTCTTGTAAGACCCCTCCAATTTTGTATCCGAAAAGATATTGTCCAAGGCAACTCCTTCTATATCCCCCACCGAGGAATTGTGGTCCAGCCCCAAGGTATAGCTGGACTCTCGATCTATGGTTCTGCTCGTATAAAATTTGGCCATAAGGTTCGCTGGATTGCCCCCACCTGCGGAAGCGTACGAATTATAAAGCATTGGCGGCGGTTCTTTTTGAACTGCGGTGGCCTTCCCTTTTGCAGGGGTAAAGGTAGAAGCCACGGGCACCGAGTTGATGGTATAGGAAATCGACTTTTTTTGAAGGACAATGGAATCGTTGACCTCGGGAACGGATTTGATTTTAAAGGCATCCGAAATAGTGGGCGTATATGCCCCGGTTACCGTAACGGTCTCCGTGCCTATATCATTCTCATCTTCTTGGGCGAACATCAGGGAAAACGTACTTAAAATCGCCAAAAAGGCCAAAGAAATCTGTTTCTGCATGCGCTGTTCTTTTTTAGGCTCTAACCGGTTTTGATAAACGATTACTCTTCATTAGGGTCCACGGATGAGTTGCTCTTGGCCTCTTTGGTCTTGATTATTGTAAGCTCTCCCCTGGCCTGGGCCATTATTTCGGGGTAGCCTGAAAAATTGTCAATTACACTTTCAAGGATATAAGTGGCCTGATACGCATCCTCTAAGGCATAAAAGTTTTTCGCCATCAAGATCAATCCCTTACCGCCCCATTCCTTGTAACCGGGATACTCCTTTACCAATTTCTGCACTGCTATATTGGAGGCTTCTGGATCACCTTGCCCTTGCTTAAAAAAACCATCATAATACAGGGCTTCCGCAGCAATCTCACCGGATGCTATCTTCAATACCTCGGCATAGGCATTTTCTGCCTTTGCCTCATCCCCCGTGGCCATCGCGGAGCGAGCTATGAACAACCGTGCATCACTCTTGATCCTATCGTCCAGACCGCTGGTAGCCAATACTTTTTCGGCGTATGCCAAGGTCTTTTCATACTTCTTTTGCCCGTAATACCCTTTCATCAAATTGGATCGGGCAAAGGTCCTATTCTGTTGTATATTGGCACGATTCTCTAAACGCTCCAAATAGGGCAAGGCGCTTTTGTAATCGCCCTGGCCCACATAGATCTCGCACACACGTGTCAAAGCCTGCTCCCCATACTCGCTTCCTCCCCTATCGGCCACAACGGTATAAAAGGGCAATGCTTCTTCCTTTTCGCTTTTGGCAAAATGCAATTGGGCCAGCTTAAAATTGGCCTTTTCAGTGTGCAGGCCGTTGGGAAATTGTTCAATGTAGTTTCGATATCCTTTCATCGCGGCATCGGTCTTGCCTTCCAATTGCTGCTTGTCCGCGGATTCAAAAGTGGCATTGTCCAATTCGGTATCCGTTACCTCAACAAAATCCAAATCCTGCACCCATGCCGCATATTCGTTTACACGGCCCATGTCTACATAAACCAGCTTGGCGGTAGCTACCGCCTGCACGGCCTCCTGGGTTTTAGGATAATCCCGCACCACAGACTTGAACCGGCTTAAAGCCTGCTCATTACGATTGGCGTTATAGTGTACCAATCCCTGCCGCATCATGGCCTGGGGTACCAAAGAGCTTCCCTTGTATTCCCGGATCAAACGGTCATAGGCCTCTAGGCCCTGCTGCTCATTTCCAGAGGAAACAAAGGTGTTCCCCAACTCAAAAAGGGCATCGTCCCTTAGCGTGGATTTTGCATATCGATCTACAAAACTGTTCAGTTCCTGAATTTTGGTATCGCCACGCCCTACAAAACCATAACTTAATGCCTTATGATAGGCCGCATAATCCTTTTGTGGACCGGTGAGGGCCAAGGCCTTGTTATAGGTCTCAATAGCAGGCCAATATTTGCTGCTCACAAAATAGCTGTCCCCCAAACGGAGATAGGCATCATACAATTTTTGGGTATCGGATGGATTACCATCGGCATAGGCATTGAAACTGGAAATGGTATTACCATAATCCTTCAACTTAAAATGAGTATAGCCTAGGTTATAATCTATGTCCGTATATTCTCCCATGGACCGTGCACTAGGACTTGCCTTGAACTTGGTGTAATTGGCCAGGGCTTCGTCAAAACGGTTGAGCAAGTACAAGGATTCCGCACGCCAATAGCTTGCCCGCGTAGCGAACAATGCATCTTGGGCATTGTCCAAGGATTTGGCGAAGACCTCCTCCGCCATGGCATACTCCCCGTCCATGAACAGTTCTATTCCCCTATAGAATGCGACCTTTTGGTAGGTAGCCTTACTTGCAAAACCCCTGTTCTTCTCCAATAGTTCCATGGCACCGGAAAAGTTCTTGGAGGTGATATACGAATCCACTAGAAGTTCCTGCATTTCCTGGGCATGGGAATCCTTGGGATATTTTTCCAAATAATTGGAAATGACCTGCGGTACCGGTTCATAGGCGTTGCCCACTTCATAGCTTAGGCGGGCATAGTTTAGATAGGCATCTTTTTGGATTTCCGGCGAAAAATCCATTTGCGAAGCGTTGCGAAAGGCATTTAGGGCTTCCTGTTTTTTGTCCAGTTTCAGATAACATTCCGCAAGATGATAATAGGCATTTTGTGAAACACTGTTGGTCCCTCCAATAATCTTATTGAATTGTTGGATCGCATTGGCAAAATCCCCCTGTTTGTAAAAACTATAGCCCAAAAGATAGAAGTCCGTATTGCTCCATTTACCCCTCTTGCCCTTGTATTGCTCCAAATAGGGGATGGCATTGGCATATTGCCCAAGGTTAAAATAGCTCTCCCCGATAATCTTGTTGAGTTCCGAGATTTCCCTACGGTCTGATTTGGGCAACTGCTTTTTGGCCAATGCAAT
>JBCBSN010000211.1:0-7940 GCA_039819225.1 Bacteroidota bacterium
GTTTCTAAAACCTCTATTCGCTTTTCCAGTGACTTTTGAGTTTTCTCCTGCGCCAGGATATACAGCGTCAGCTCTTCGATCTTCTCCAAGAGCAGCTTGTTCATCTCTCCCAGTTCCAGGCCGTTGGCCTCCACCTCCCTTGCTGAGGGGATGTTGGGCAAGTGTCCTTTTTCTAGGATATGTGCTTGAATTTCTTTCAGGGTGGGCAAGTCATAACCCTTGGCGAAGACATAGTCCGGCCAATCGCCGCTGATCTGTACCTTGACCTCCTCGGTAATCAATTTACCGTCGATGGCCATTTTATAGTCAGAGGGAATGTCGCGATCCCCAACCTGTACCTTTCCGGAATAACTGGCAATGGTGTTGGCCTCGTTCCATACGCTGTTTCCACCGGAGTCTATGCCTGAGCCATATACCTCCACTTCGGCCAAGGAAAGGATGTCATTGCTGCGCGGTAAGTAAACCATGATATATCTGGCCACGGTACCAAAAGCGTTTATGGTTTGTTCGGGGGCATCAATGGCAATACCCAAGGTCGTATAATCATTGGGATCCGTACTATCCAGTGTTCCCAATAAAATGCTAGCTCCATCCAGTCGATCTGAGCAACAATCCGTCCGGTTGTATATTCGCACCTCGGTTATCCCATATTCCTGGCCAAGATCTACCCGCCACCAGGGATTGTCCTCTATTTCTGTGTGGGTGACCGATCCATTGTCGCGATTGCCATCGGTAATGCCGTCCACGGCCTTCTCGGCAATTTCTCCATTATAATCGCTGGATTGTGAGACGTTCTTGTAGAGGGCGAGGTTTTGTGTCAAGGGTACTTGTCCCGTAGGCACCGAACCGTACACCTCCACTTCTGCCAAAGAAAGCGTTTTGTCCACACCGGGAAGGTATACCATAAGATATCTCGCCAGGGTATTGTTCCCGTTTATTGTTTGTTGAGGGGCATCAATGGCAACACCCACGATCGTATAATCACCGGGATCCGTGCTATCCAATGTTCCCAATAAAATGTTAGCTCCATCCAGGCGATCGGTACAACAATCCGTCCGGTTGTAGATATGGATTTCGCTTACCTCGTATTCCTGCCCCAGATCTAGCCGCCACCAGGGGTCGGTCTCCAATTGTGTGTGGGTAACCGATCCATTGGCCCGGTCGCCATTGGCGTTGCCGTCTACGGCTCGTTCGGCTACTTCCCCCAAATAATCACTAGATTGTGTGGCCGTCTTGTTCAAGGCAAGGTTTTGTGCCAAGGCCATCTTACCGATTGCGATTAAAATGACAAATAGTATTTGAGTAGGTGTCTTCATTTTTTCCTTGTTTTTAATGTCTTTCTTTTTTGAATCGTTTACTTCAAAATCACATGTTACTTCAGGGCATAAGGTGTCCATTCCTCTTTCGGTTAGAGGAGCATTATGTTCATCCAGGGCAGTCCCAGGCCGTTAAGCCTTGGAACCGTTATAGATTATACCGGCAAATGGCATTTCTGGAAAATGGAAATAGGGGTGTAGGGCTACATAGTGTGGTTTTTTAACCCTACTTGTTCATTATATTCAGGGATTAGACCCTAAGCGGAAAAAATTCCCGGCCCAAACTTTCCCCCCGAAAAGGCAGAGGTGATAATAACAGGTCGCCTCCTAAGTGGATAGGTAATACAAATAGAAGATGGGGAAAAAGGGTTGGACGATTGTGATGAGGTTTTCATTGGAATGTAGGTTAGGTTATCAGATTTGTACTATATAATACTGTATTATATAAATAATAATAATACAATTTATACTACTAATTTAGTATTAAAATACTACTTATTAAAATTATTCAATGATTATTCGATGAACGGCAGCCTTAAATAGTTTGGGTGTTTTGCCCATTTTCTTTACGGGTTTTGCTCTACTTTTAGATGATTTATTTCTTTGTCATTTTTTAGGATGTAGAGCGTTAGTTCCTCTACTTCCTCTAAAAGCAGTTTGTTCATCTTCACCACTTGCAAGCCGTTGGCCTCGACTTCCCTTGCGAAAGGAATGTTGGCAGATACCCTTCCGATGCCCGGACGGTCTTTCTTCCGTACCCTGGCCCCCTGTTCAAGATCCTTCGGCCTTGAAATTCCCGTTAATATTATGTTATTATCACCATTTCTTCGATATCGTTTCATTTTGTAGGATTTAAATATTTTTAACATTTTAAAAAGAAGTATCAATTTGTATAGAATAATTATATTTTCCTTCAAAAGTCAGTCTATGATTCGCTTTTTTACCGCCAGTTCCGCTCGGGACAACGGCGCGTCCGATGCCACCGGAAAGAGACCGTACCCATATCGATAGGGGAATCGCTGAGCTGGGGATTGTAGGGCAGGTCTAAGGAGAATCCCCCGAACTGCCTAGTATCGTTGGCCCAGGGCCCGAAAGGTAATGGGGGGGATGCTAACGGAAAGGCTATCCGTCGGGATCGGAAATGGCGTCCCCCTTTTTAAAGGGACGAAAGGACAGGGATAGGGAACCTAAAATGTGATATACGGGAAATACGCGTTGTGCATGTTCCATGGCATATAGGTTTTATTTGGGACTTAACTTCCTATCGACAAAAATATACTTGTTAATAGTTGGTTAATTATACGTACAAATATATATCCTATTCCATATATATTATAGGAATTTTTTGTTTTTTCGATAAAGTGTAAACGGCTTTAACACTGTGCTAAATTTCTATAGTATACCTACTATTTTACGTATTTTTCCACTAGCATGGAGATGGACAGATGGCACACAGGGAGATTTAACCAACCGCAGTACGCCTGTTGGATGGTAAGGAGAGTAAGCGGATAACCATTACGGGTATTATAACGAAATGTTTGCAGTGGCATTCACTGCGGTAAGGCACGGTACCTCTTGATAGCGATACCATGAAAAACTTCTTATACCAGAAAAATCTATGAAGATATAATCAAGTTGACCCTAACATTCTGGCAGATTTCCGTATTTATCCTTGCTTTTGGACAACATTGCTCGTTACGATTGACACCAACCGCTTCATAATACGTAAAAACCAATCTTACCCATTGATTTCAGTATAATGCTCTCAGATCCTAATTAAACTGCTGGCGCGCCAAAATTGACTTTAGTCTGGCCTTAAGGTCTTCTCCGGCATCGTAAACCATTTCCTCGTTGGTAGGAAAAGGTACCGCGGCCAAATCCAGCAGTGCCACCAGATCATTTTCCAGCGCCCTTTTATCCCCATCATAATTGGCATACACATGCTCAAATACAAATTCGCTGGACAAAGGGTACGAATTTAACTGTTGTTCCGAACGCAGATCTGTAAAATTCACCATACCTGTTACTTGTGCCGCCTTAAACTGGGTAAATTGATAAAAATTGCAGCGCACCGTACGGAATTTGTCCACCTTTATTTTGTTGCCCAAACTGTCCTTTACCACATTGCCATTAGTATCCAAAAGGAACTTTTGACCATCCTTGATTTGTTTTTCTTTAATGATTTCCTTTTCCCTAACCTGTTCAGGGGAAACGTTGATATCCCGAAAGGCCACCTCCATGGCATAATCATATTGTATTTGGGGAAGCGGGTTGGCGTGATAGGCGGTCCATAGGTCGTTAAGCCCGTAGGTGTTAAAGTTTAACAGTTCTTCTTCCAGTCTGGTCGGGATTATTTGATCGGTCTGGTTGATCATATTTACCTGTACATAATCCAATCCTTTCCGATGGGCCTCCTCCATTTTTGCAGTACCGTCCTTGTACCCGGGGCTAATTTCATTCAGATAGCTAAAGTCGTCATAGGCTTGGCGATAGTCTTGTTTCCCGGTACCTGTGCTCAATAATGAAACGCCATTGGCGTAAAGATGCTCCGAAAGTTTTTCCTTGGAGGCCAATAGCCTGTCATCATAGGTTTCAAAGGAAAAACGGGCTTGCCTGCCCTCTTCATATATTTCTAGGGGCAACAAAGGTCTTATCGTTTGCTGCATCTCCCTTAATCCATTATAGCCTTCATAGATAGCGGCATAATGGGCAGGATTTCCGTCCTTTTTTAAAAACTGAATCCGATCTAGCTCACTTAAAGTGTGTTTCTGAAAGGCCTCTTCCAAGAGCACTACGAAGGGTTGATGGCTCTTTTTGGTTTTGTTCTGCGCAAGATTTTGGATGGCTTTTTCAATAGCACTTCTATAATTTCCGGTATTAATGGCTTTCTGGGTCTTTTTAACACCACTACAGGCTATGATAAGCATAAAGAGACCCGCATAGCTTAAGAAATTTTTCATGGCTTAGATTTTATCATTCTACATTACAATCCAACAGCCGTGCCAAAACGGCTACTAATAAGAACGTAAAAGAATGGCGTCTCGTATTAGACCACAAAAAAAATCATGCATTGGGTTGGTCTTGGTTTTTATGCAACCAGAACCTTTCTTTGCTAATGCGATTTGGAATGGTCATTCCCTCCACCGGATACCATTTAATGATGTAGCCCGTACATTAAGTATGAGGTACACCCCTAAACCGCTCTCTAAAAGGAAAAGCGATTTATTGGAAAGCGGGCAATAGTTTGGAAGAGACCTCACCAAAACCGATGCGCACATTATCTCTTTTGCAGTACCCGCGCAAGGTAACGGTATCATGATCTTCTATAAATATACGCTGGGTACCGTCATTAAGCAGTATGGGTCGGGTTCCCTGCCAGGCCAATTCCAATAGGGAACCATAGGAATCCGGTGTTGGGCCGGAAATGGTACCGCTTCCCATCATATCCCCACTATTTACTTTACAGCCATTTATAGTATGATGCGCCAACTGTTGGGCCATGGTCCAATACATATATTTAAAATTGGATTTACTAATAGTGGTGGGAGTACCGTTTTCCGGCATTAGGTCTACTTCCAGGGAAATGTCAAAGCTGTGATCGCCATTTTGTTGCAGATAGGGCAGGGGGAGAGGCTCCTGCTTGGGGCTTGGGACCCGAAAAGGTTCCAAGGCATCCAAGGTTACGATCCAAGGCGATATGGAAGAGGCGAAGTTTTTGGCCAAAAAAGGTCCTAAGGGTACATATTCCCATTTTTGGATGTCCCTTGCGCTCCAGTCATTAAAGAGCACCATACCAAAAATGTAATCTTCGGCCTCCCCAACGGGAATGGGTTCTCCAAGAGCATTGGCATCCGTGGTGATAAAAGCCATCTCCAGTTCAAAATCCACCCGTTTGGAAGGGCCAAAGACCGGTTCTGTAGCATCCTTGGGAAGGGTCTGGCCCAATGGTCTTTGAACGGGCCTGCCACTGGGCACAATTGTAGAACTTCTTCCATGATATCCTACGGGAATATGCAGCCAATTAGGGAGCAAGGCCTTATCCGGGTCCCGGAACATGCTTCCCACGTTGGTCGCATGCTCCTTGCTGGAATAGAAATCCGTGTAATCCCCTATCTGTACGGGCAATTTCATTTCTATTTCATCCAGGGAAAACAATACTATTCCTTTATGCTCGCTGTTATCGCGGAGAAGTGGGTTATCACGATCAAATAGCTCCCCGATCCTATTTCGTACGGCCCTCCATGTCTTTTTTCCATCGGATATAAAGTCATTTAAAGTATCCTGAAGGAAAATATCGTCCGTAAGTGGAATCCCTTCAAAATAACCCAATTGATGCAGGGCTCCCAAATCAATGGCATAATCTCCTATTCGGGTACCAATGGTTATAATGTCGTCCCGTGTCAAAAAAACACCGAATGGAATGTTCTGAATGGGAAAATCGGTATCATCGGGCAGCGGCAGCCAAGTTCTTTTTTCGGGGTCGTTCGTCTTTGTGGGCATGGTAAAATTGTTAATTCGCATTTAATAAAATCCAAATCAAATATATTGTTTTATGCCTATTAAAAATTGGCAATTTGTATTTTTACCGCTCATTTAACGCAACATTATATATGCACCGTGATACCACTATCTTTGACCTCATAACTGCCGAAAGGGAAAGGCAGCTTAATGGAATTGAGCTTATTGCTTCCGAAAACTTCGTTAGCCCCCAGATTATGGAGGCTGCGGGATCTGTACTCACCAACAAGTATGCGGAAGGTTATCCGGGAAAGCGCTATTACGGAGGCTGTGAGATAGTAGACCAGATAGAACAATTGGCCATTGATCGGGCCAAGGAACTTTTTGGTGCCGCTTATGCCAATGTACAGGCACATTCTGGATCGCAGGCCAACGCATCCGTGTACCATGCCTGCCTAAAACCAGGGGATACCATCTTGGGATTTGATCTTTCCCACGGGGGCCACTTGACCCACGGATCCCCGGTCAACTTTTCAGGACGACTTTACAATCCCGTTTTCTATGGTGTTGACCGGGAGACCGGAACCTTGGATTATGACCAAATACAGGAAATTGCCGACAGGGAAAGGCCCAAAATGATTATTGCCGGGGCCTCTGCCTATTCACGGGATATGGATTTTAAAAGATTTCGGGAAATTGCGGATAGTGTAGATGCTATTTTGTTGGCAGATATTTCCCATCCCGCGGGACTTATCGCCAAGGGTGTTTTAAACGATCCCATACCCCATAGCCATATTGTAACTACAACAACACATAAGACCTTAAGGGGCCCTCGTGGCGGCTTGATCTTAATGGGCAAGGATTTTGAGAATCCGTTTGGGATACGTCTAAAAAATGGAAATCTAAGGAAAATGTCGGCACTCTTGGATTTGGCCGTTTTCCCGGGAAACCAAGGAGGCCCTTTGGAACATATCATTGCCGCCAAGGCCATTGCCTTTGGGGAAGCCCTTTCCAATACGTTCCTTGATTATGTTTTACAGGTGCAAAAAAATGCCATTGCCATGGCCAAAGCCTTTATGGACAGGGACTATCATATTATTTCCGGTGGCACTGACAATCATATGATGTTGATTGATCTACGGAACAAGGGAATCACTGGAAAGGATGCGGAAAAGGCCCTTGTCCGTGCGGATATTACGGCCAATAAGAACATGGTTCCCTTTGATGATAAATCCCCTTTTGTTACATCCGGGATTCGTTTTGGTACGGCGGCCATTACTACCAGGGGTCTCGCGGAACCCGATATGGCAACCATAGTAGATTTGGTAGATATGGTAATTTGCAATCCCGAAAGCCAAGAAAGTCTGGATTTGGTCGCACAAAAAGTACATGCCCTCATGAGGGACAGACCCTTGTTCCAATCATAGATTAGACGGGGTTATTGGTTAAACGTAGATAATTCCCCAGAAATAAGACAGCGGTTTTCCAGGTCGTAGACAAAGGCCTCCTCTTCTGAAGTATAGTACACCCCCCAATATCCAAAATAGTCCTTTTGGCTATTTTTCCCATGTGCCATATTCAGGAATCCCGAGTTAGTTTCCCAATTGTCCTCCTCAAATACGGGAACAAAGATTTCGTAGGGTACCTCGAACAGGCCTTTGGTAAAGTGGACGTAATGCCGCCCTATGGTGCTCAATATATTCCTAAATTGGTGTACAATGCTTTGCTCGTATATTTTATTTATCAAAATAGAGCAATCCTTTAGGTGAAGATAAAACTCATCGATATCCACCGGCCGTTGATTCGCGGAATTTACCCCGCCCAAGAGTTTTTCAAGGCAGAGGTCTCTTCCCCAATCCCCTTTGTTATAGTGAAAAAGCAACTCGAGGAGGGTTAAATTACATTCCAACTCTACCATCAAGAGATATTCGGAGGTGTCCGTGGAACAATTATATACATTGGCCTTAGCAAAAAAATGCTTTTCCAAAGACCGTTTAAAAGCTTTTAAACCATTAATGTTATGCGCTTTTTGAAAACCAAAAAAAGCATTGTTCTTAAAACTATCGCGAAACAAAGGCATACTGTTCTGGAAAAGGGAGTTCAAACTATTCAAAAATATATGTAAACCATTTTATGGTATGCCACAAAAACCATATAAAAAAAGAG
>JBCBSN010000212.1:0-7898 GCA_039819225.1 Bacteroidota bacterium
CCTATCTATATAATCTCTAAAGAAAAAGGGAAATCGTAAAAACAAAGAGACTCCAAACAAAGTCAATAATATCGTTTTGCCTTCATGTTTTTGATAGTCGGGAATAAGAGATGTTATACCTTTGCGAAGCATCTGCATGGGGATTTGCCCATTTATGCAAGATAGAGAATCCCAGCAACTATCGGTACCCGATTTATAAATTTTATGGTATCCAAAACCCTATCGGAAAGAGATCAAGAGCACCTGTGGCATCCACTGACCCAGCATTTAACGGCAGCTCCCCGTTTGGGAATAGTGAGGGCCAAGGGTGCCTTGCTATACGATGAGCACGGAACGGAATATATAGATGGTATTGCCTCGTGGTATTCCGCTATGTATGGGCATGGTAATCCCCATATTATCAAAGCTGTTTCCCGGCAAATGCAACAACTGGATTTCACAATGTTCAGCGGTTTTACCCATGCCCCGGCCGTGGAATTGTCCGAAGTGCTTATGCAGGTGTTGCCCCCCAACCAGGCCAAAATCTTTTTTAACGACAATGGCTCCACCGCTATTGAGGCCGCCATAAAGATGGCTTTACAGTTCCATCATAATAAGGGCGAACGTCGGGATACCCTTATCGCTTTTGAAAATGGTTTTCACGGGGATACCTTTGGGGCCATGAGCGCCTCTGGGCTTTCTTCTTACAATGGACCTTTTACCGACTTTTTGCTCAAGGTGAGGCGCATTCCCCCGCCACAGGAAGATACCATGGATGAAGTGGAAAGGCAACTTGAGGAGATTATCGAAAACAACGCCTGTGCCGTATTTGTTTTTGAACCTTTGATACAAGGTGCGGCCGGAATGAAGTTTCACTCGGCCAAGGGACTGGATCTCCTTATTGCAAAGTGTAATAAAAATGGAGTATTGACCGTAGCCGATGAAATTATGACCGGGTTTGGAAAAACGGGAAGGATCTTCGCCTCGGATTATTTGGAGCGTAAACCGGATATGATGTGCCTGGGCAAGGCCCTTACGGCGGGAATGTTTCCCTTAAGTATTACCAGCTGTTCACAAACGATCTTCGATGCTTTTTTGGACAAGGAACCGGCCAAAGGATTTTTTCATGCCCATACGTTTAGTGCACACCCTCTGGGTTGTGCCGCGGCCCTTGCCGGAATGGAACTTTTAAGGTCCAAGGAAATTATCCAAAAGCAAGTATTTATCACGGCGACGCATCAAAGGTTTGCCCTGGAAATCAAAGCACATCCCAAAGTAAGGGAAGTGCGTTGCAAAGGTGTGGTCCTGGCCATTGACCTGGATATACAAACCGAACGCTACGGAGCTTTACGGGATAGGCTCTACGAACATTTCATGGGTCTGGGGATAAACCTGAGGCCGTTGGGGAATACCATTTATGTATTGCCTCCCTATATTATTACGGAAACACAACTAGAAAGTATCTACACCGGCATACAAAGTGCCCTAAAACTTATTTGAGTGAATACCATGTTAAAGGAATCCATTGCCATTACTGCCTTATCCTCCATCTCCCCTTTGGGCCTTACGGCCGATGAGGTCTGGGAAAATTATGGCTTGGAGCGGCACCTTTTTGAACAGGCCGATAGGGGCGGCGATTTCTTTTGGATGGCCCCATTGTCCCAAAAATCGAAAAAGGAAATAACAGCACTTCGCATGTCCGATTCCAAATACAGGAATTTGGATGATAGCGTGCTATTCGCCCTTTATGCTTCCCGGAACGCCATAGCGCAGGCCGGGTGGAAATCCAGGGATAATTTTGGGATAAACATGGGCTCTTCCCGTGGGGCCACCTTCCTTTTTGAACGATATTATGGGCAATTTTTGGAGCACGGTAAAGTTTCCCCACTTTCCTCGCCTACTACTACCTTGGGCAATATTTCTTCGTGGGTGGCCCACGACCTTAAAACCCAAGGGCCACAGATTTCCCATTCCATCACATGTTCCACGGCCCTGCACGCCCTGCTAAACGGAGTGGCCTGGATCCAAGGTGGAATGACGGATAAATTTCTGGTAGGCGGCAGCGAAGCCCCCTTAACGCCTTTTACCCTGGCCCAGATGAAGGCCCTTAAGATTTATGCCCAAACTGATGATGAATTTGATAAAAGGGAAAAGGTCGAAATGAACAAAGACCTTCTCGCCGAGAAAACTCGAAGTCCGTTAGTTGAACCAACCTTGGCCTTTGTTAAGAAGGGCCCAAGTTCGGTGTCCGAGAGTAGTTGGATAGCTGAGCGAAGCCGAAGTTACCCTTGTCGTGCCTTGGACCTTTCCAAAACCCGAAACTCCATGATTCTGGGTGAAGGGGCGGGAGTAGCTTGTCTGGAGCGCGGTAACCCCAAGAATAGTTTGGCCGTTATTAAGGGCATTGGCTATGCCACCGAAGTGCTGGAACATAACGTTTCCATATCCACGGATGCGAAATGTTTTCAACGGTCCATGCAGATGGCCCTTGAGGGCTCTGACTATAAAAAGGTGGATGTAATCGTAATGCATGCGCCCGGTACCGTTAAAGGAGATTCATCGGAATATAAAGCCATTCAGAAACTTTTTCGTAACAATTTGCCCTTTTTGACTACAAATAAGTGGAAAATAGGCCACACCTTTGGGGCCTCCGGCATGTTAAGTGTAGAAATGGCCATTGGGATGCTCAAACATCAAGAAGTAGTACCCGTACCCTTTTCCAAGGATTTTAAGAGACCTTCCCAAATCCGTAACGTGATGGTGAATGCCGTGGGCTTTGGGGGCAATGCGGTGAGCATTTTGCTCTCAGCTTAGGGCTATCATAAAGCGGATCTTAGTCCATAATGACTCAATCTTAATAGGCGAAAGTCTTTCGACATAAATCAAAAAGATACTATCTTATATTTTTTAACAGGAAAATAAAAATACTATGGAGGAATGGTTCTCGGCAATGACCTTATTTGAAAAAATCTATTGGTCGGTAGCTTTAATAGCATCGGTAATATTGTGCATTCTTTTGGTGCTTACCCTGCTGGGCGGTGATGCTGATGACTTGGACGCGGGGGATGTGGACACCGATGTGGAAGGGGATCACGGTATCGGGTTTCAGTTTCTGTCCTTTAAGAATCTTATGGGTTTTCTCACCATTTTTGGATGGTCCGGAATAGCCTGCCTGGATGGAGGCCTATCTAAAGGGCCAACCATCTTTATCTCTGTTTTTTGTGGATTATTGATGATGCTTGCCATGGCATCGCTCTTCTATTATCTTGGCAAGTTGCAGAGCAGTGGCACCCTTCGATTAAAAAATGCCCTAAATCAGGTAGGGGAGGTATACCTCACCATTGGGGCCCGCAGATCCGGTATTGGCAAAGTTAGTGTAACCGTACAGGGGACTTTGAGGGAAATGGAAGCCCTGACGGACGAGGACAAAGATCTTGTGTTGGGCAATGTCGTCCGTGTAAAGGATATTACGGATAATGGAATACTAATTGTTGAACTATTAAATACATAACCTTATGCTCTTAACACTACCATTACAATTGGGGGGCAGTGCGTCCTTATTGGCTATTGGCTTCGCGATTTTATTCTTTTTTATTATCATCATTTCCTTTATCAGAAGATATAAGCGGTGCCCTTCAGATCGCATTCTCGTTGTTTATGGAAAAGTGGGTAGTGGTAGCTCCGCCAAATGTATTCACGGCGGTGCCGCCTTTATTTGGCCGGTAATCCAAGACTATGAGTTTTTGGACCTTACTCCTATTTCGATCGAGGTTAGTCTTGTAAATGCGCTTAGTAAACAGAATATCCGTGTAAACGTACCGTCGCGTTTTACCATAGGAATTTCCACGGAGCCAGGGATTATGCAGAATGCTGCGGAAAGGCTTTTGGGGCTTGGCCAAAACGAAATACAAGAACTGGCTCAGGAAATCATTTTTGGTCAACTTCGTTTGGTGGTCGCTTCTATGGATATAGAGGAAATCAATTCAGATAGGGACAAGTTCCTTACCAACATCTCGCAAAGCGTGGAGTCCGAGTTAAAGAAGGTGGGGCTTAAGCTGATCAATGTGAACATTACCGATATCGTGGATGAATCGGGTTATATCGAAGCCTTGGGCAAAGAGGCAGCAGCACACGCTATCAATGCTGCACGAAAGTCCGTTGCCGAGAAAAATAGGGATGGTGCCATTGGGGAGGCCAATGCGCTTCAGGACGAGCGTACCCAGGTAGCGGCTGCCAACGCTCAGGCCGTGGAGGGGGAGAATATTGCGAAAATAGATGTAGCCAACTCTGATTCCCTGAGACGTCAACGGGAGGCGGAAGCAGAACGTACGGCCGCCGCGGCGGAGAAGGTTCAGGCGGCGAAAGCGTTGGAAGAGTCTTATGCCGCGGAAAAGGATGCAGAGATGGCCAGGGCCGAACGCGAACGCTCCTCACAGGTCGCGGATATTGTAGTTCCAGCGGAGATCGACAAAAGAAAAGTAGAAATCGATGCCGAGGCCGAGGCCGAGCAAATTCGTAGACGGGCCCGCGGTGAGGCAGATGCTATACTTTTTAAGGCCGAGGCCGAGGCAAAAGGGATTTTTGAGGTATTGACCAAGCAGGCACAAGGGCTGGATGAAATCGTTAAGGCCGCTGGAAACAATCCCAAGGATGCCGTACTTTTATTGATTGCAGACAAACTTCCAGAGCTTGTTGAAAAGCAGGCCGAAGCAATTAAAAATATCAAAATTGATAAGGTTACCGTTTGGGATACGGGATCCAAGGGTGAAGACGGCAAGAACTCTACGGCAAACTTTATCTCAGGGATGTACAAATCCGTACCGCCCCTACAGGAAATGTTCAATATGGCCGGGATGCAATTGCCAGAATATTTAAAAGGGAAACCCATACAAAACCCAGAGCCAAAAAAACAAACAAAAAACGATTCCAATTCCAATAAAGGAAGTGCTGATGCGGGACAGGCATAGCCATTCTTAGGGCCAACCAATGCAAAAACCAAACAAATGTCATATTTTAGGCTTTAGGGATGTTGTTACTTAGCCGCTGGTTTTTAAATTTGAATAACGAAGTGGTTAAAGCTTTTCAAATAGACCAAAGATTTAAATCAACTCAGTAATCCGATTCTATGAGCGATATAAGACATAACTGGAGCAAACAAGAAATCGTAAACATATACAACAAACCCCTAATGGAACTGCTATACGAGGCGGCCACGGTACATAGAAAGTACCATGACCCAAATACGGTGCAGATATCTACGCTGTTATCCATTAAAACGGGAGGTTGTTCCGAGGATTGTGGCTACTGTCCCCAGGCGGCTCGCTACCATACGGATATTGAAAAGAACGACCTAATGTCCGTGTCCCATGTTAAGGCCCAGGCCCTTCGTGCCAAGGAATCCGGCAGTTCCCGCGTATGCATGGGGGCCGCTTGGCGCAACGTAAAGGACGGCCCTGAATTTGATCAGGTCCTGGAAATGGTACGTACCATTAACAAACTGGATATGGAGGTGTGCTGTACCTTGGGCATGTTGACGGAAAACCAAGCCAACCGCTTGGCAGAGGCCGGACTTTACGCCTACAACCATAACCTGGATACTTCCGAGGACTATTATAAGGATGTGATTTCTACCAGGGCCTTTGAGGATCGTCTGGAGACCATAGCCAATGTTCGGAAGAGTAATGTTACCGTATGCAGCGGAGGTATCATAGGAATGGGTGAGAAGTTAGAAGATCGTGCAGGAATGTTGGTGGCATTGTCCACTTTAAACCCTCAACCGGAATCCGTGCCTATCAATGCTTTGGTACCTGTGGAAGGGACTCCCATGGAGGATATTAAACCCATTGCCATTTGGGAGATGGTACGTATGGTGGCCACTACCCGTATAGTAATGCCGGAGACCCAGGTACGTCTTTCCGCAGGAAGGACCCAAATGAGTAGGGAAGGGCAAGCTCTTTGCTTTTTTGCCGGGGCAAATTCCATTTTTGCGGGGGATAAACTGCTTACTACTCCCAACCCCGATGTAAACGAGGATATGGAAATGTTCGCGGTTTTAGGTCTTAACAGCCAAAAACCCTTTGAAAAGCATGCCCAGCCCAAGACCGTGGAAGCATCGGAATCGGTACTTGAAGCCTTGGGCGAAAAACCCAAATGGACTCGTCCAGAGCATACCATAGCACGGAACGAGGCTGCAAAGGCAAAGGCCAAAGTGTTAAAATGACAGTCTCTTAAGCAAAGGTTAATTTTGAGAAAGCATTTTGTGCGATTTTTTACCTTTACTGTTTAAATAATCGCTACAAACTTGGAACTAGAAACTATTCCCAGAGTAAAGGGAATTACAAAGTTGGAGTTCGTCAACACCTATTTTAAGCTCCAAAAACCGGTAATCATTGAGGATTTGGCCAAGGATTGGCCGGCATATTCCAAATGGGATCTGGAGTACGTGCGCAAAGTTGCCGGCGATAAGATCGTACCCTTGTACGATGATCGACCTGTTCATCACAAAGATGGGTTTAATGAGCCGCACGATCGTATGAGAATGTCCGATTATATCGATTTGTTAAAATCCCGACCTACGCGTTATCGCATCTTTTTATGGAATGTGCTAAGGGAGGTCCCCGAACTTCAAAGGGACTTTACCTATCCCGATCTAGGGCTGCGACTTTTAAAAAAACTGCCCATGCTTTTCTTTGGGGGGAGTGACTCACATACCTTTATGCATTACGATATTGATTTGGCCAATATTCTACATTTTCATTTTGAAGGGAAGAAAGAGTGTATCCTTTTTTCACGGGAACAAACCAAATACCTCTACAAGGTGCCTCATTCCCTGATAACCCATGAGGGCATTGATTTTTCCCGACCGGATTTCAACAAATGGCCTGCCCTAAAAAATGCCAAAGGACATCATGGATTTTTGAACCATGGGGAAGTACTCTATATGCCAGAAGGATACTGGCATCATATGAGGTATGTTAGCCCAGGATTTTCGATGAGCTTAAGGGCTCTTCCGCGCAATCCCAAAAATCTTGCTACCGCCCTTTACAATGTTGTAATTATGAGGCACTATGATGGCCTTATGCGAAGGATAAAGGGTCAGGACTGGATAGACCAAAAAAATAGAAAGGCTATCTCTAATACCCATGGAGCCATGGTGCATCATTAATGTCCAATTCCACAAACCATTAATATATCAGTTCTCGTACTTTGGCGTAAACCAAATCGCTTTCCCAACCCCTATATAATAGGTAGCCGGCCAATTTTTTACGTTTTTTTTGGAGATCGGTATCCCGTAGTTCGGAGACTCTTTTTTGCGCCAAAACATCCAACCTGGCGTGATAGTCCGTATCGTTGACTTCCTGCAATGCCGCTTTGATGTTATATGGTGAAATATTGCGATACTTTAGTTCGGCTTCGATTCGGTTCCTGCCCCAACTTTTCATATTAAACTTTCCCCGTGCAAAGCTACGCGCAAAACGTTCTTCATTTAAATAGTTTTCTTGGATAAGATGCACCACAATGTGGTCTATGACCTCAGGGATCATTTTCATGTCATTTAACTTGGAGACCACTTCTTTATGGCAGCGCTCTTGGTAGGTACAGTAACGCTCCAATTTTTTGGTGGCCTCGATAATCGAATAGTGGGTAGTGCCCTTCATAATGTCCACAATTAATGTTGAATAAAGTTTTATCGGAAAGTGGCCCATGTGTACTATGTAGAAATCTTATGCCCTACGGATACCCATTTAGCTCTGCAGTCACCTGTAAATTTACAGCAATTCTCCAAGGTCTTCCTGGGAATGGCAATTTTCTAGAAGCCCATGAAAGTATTTTTCAAGAATGCTTATGGACAACCTATGCTGTTTCCCATTTATTTTCGAATAGGAATTGCTTTGCCTCGCACTGGTTTCAAAGATAGG
>JBCBSN010000213.1:0-7847 GCA_039819225.1 Bacteroidota bacterium
GACCTGTCAGGTTTTGAAAACCTGACAGGTCTATAGGTCTAAAAAACAAACACCATGAAGCTCAAAGTATGCGGCATGAAACATAATACAAAAGAGGTGGCCCAATTGAAGCCAGATTATCTGGGCTTTATCTTTTGGGACAAATCTCCCCGATACTTTGATGAGAAAATGCCCATACTGTTCCAAGACATTAAAAAAGTAGGGGTTTTTGTGGATGCCCCTGTGGATGAGATACTAAAGACCGTGGTGACATATGGGCTCCAAGGGGTGCAATTGCATGGACGGGAGACACCTGATTTTTGCGCTGAGCTTACTACAAAAATTAATTTAAATAACGGATCTGATCCATCTAAAGATCAATTGGATATCATAAAAGTATTCTCGATAAGGGACCATTTTGATTTTTCGGTTTTGGAACCTTATGAAAACGTATGTAACTATTACCTCTTTGATAGCAAGGGAAAATTGCCTGGTGGCAATGGATACACCTTTAACTGGGAAGTGTTAAAGACCTACCCTTCTACCAAACCCTACTTTTTGAGCGGGGGTATTGGCCCACAAGAAGTGACATCCATAAAGGAATTTCTAAAGCGACCAGAGGCCCAATATTGCCATGCCATTGATGTAAATAGTAAGTTTGAGATTGAACCAGGATTAAAGGATATTGAAAAATTGGAAGCTTTTAAAAAAGTTATCCTAAATTATACAGATTCCGGCCTTTGCCGGAAAGATAGAAGGACTATGAAAAACGAAAGGAAAATACATTCCCTAGTGGAAATCGAAAGAGGGGCATATCATGCCAACGAAAAGGGATATTACGGTGAATTTGGGGGTGCTTTTATCCCGGAAATGCTTTACCCCAACACCGAAGAACTACGACAAAACTATCTCCGCATCATGAAGGAACCTTCCTTTAAAGCGGAATTCCATCAATTGCTCAAGGACTACGTAGGTCGCCCCACCCCACTCTATTACGCCAACCGTCTTTCTGAAAAGTACGGAACAAAAATCTACTTAAAGCGGGAGGATCTTTGCCATACCGGAGCGCACAAGGTAAACAATACCATTGGACAGATCTTAATGGCCAAAAAGCTAGGGAAAAACCGAATTATCGCAGAGACCGGAGCGGGGCAGCACGGGGTGGCCACGGCTACGGTCTGTGCGCTTATGGGCATCAAATGTGTGGTGTATATGGGCGAAATAGATATTGCACGCCAGGCCCCCAATGTGGCACGGATGAAGATGTTGGGAGCGGAAGTGAAGCCCGCCCTATCCGGGAGCCGCACCCTAAAGGACGCTACCAATGAGGCCATTCGCGATTGGATCAATAATCCCGTGGATACCCATTACATTATAGGATCCGTCGTGGGCCCACATCCCTACCCGGATATGGTGGCGCGGTTCCAGTCCGTCGTCTCCGAGGAAATCAAGTGGCAACTGCAGGAAAAAGAAGGTCGGGAAAATCCGGATTATGTCATAGCCTGTGTAGGCGGTGGCAGCAATGCGGCCGGGGCCTATTATCATTATTTGGATAATGAAACGGTTGGCATTATCGCGGTGGAAGCTGCAGGGAAAGGGATTGACTCAGGAGAAAGCGCAGCCACCTCCGCCCTAGGAAAAATTGGAATTATACATGGAAGCAAGACCTTGCTAATGCAGACCCAGGACGGACAGATTACGGAGCCTTATTCTATATCCGCTGGATTGGATTATCCTGGAGTCGGACCCATGCACGCCCATTTGTTCCGTTCGGGGCGCGGGGAATTCATTTCCATCACGGATGACGAGGCCATGACCGCAGGTTTGGAACTCACCCAATTGGAAGGCATTATTCCTGCTATTGAGACCTCCCATGCCTTTGCCGTATTCGATCATAAGAAATTTAAGCCCGATGATATCGTCGTCGTGAATTTATCCGGAAGGGGCGATAAGGATCTGCAAACGTATATTGATTATTTTAGACTATAATTCCAGTGTCATTTCCGCGTAGGCGGAAATCTGTCTAAGATATACCGGATGTCAAATGAGCAACATAAGTATTATGTATACATATTGACAAATAAGAACCATACGGTACTCTATGTAGGTTTTTCCAATAATCTAAAATCAAGATTGAAGCAACACCAATCAAAAAGTAACAAAGGGTTTACAAAAAGATATAATGTCCATAAGCTTGTTTATTTCGAAACAACACCTTATGTAAATAATGCAATAAAAAGGGAAAAACAAATCAAGCACTGGAATCGCAAATGGAAAGAATACCTAATCAACGACATGAACCCAGATTGGGAAGACCTTTCTTGGATGCTTGGAGATTAAGAATCAAGACCCTCCTGTATCGATTATTAGAAAATGAAAAAAGGATTCCCGCCTTCGCGGAAATGATAAAAAGTCCGATTACGAATGAACCGAATCAACCTTAAACTACAGGAAGAGGGTAAGCTGCTCTCTATCTACTTTACCGCGGGTTATCCCCAATTGGAGGATACCGTTACCATTATCCAGGAATTGGAAAAAAACGGTGTGGATATGATCGAAATCGGTCTTCCCTTTAGTGACCCCTTAGCGGACGGCCCTACCATACAGGAAAGTTCCACGGCAGCGCTTAAAAACGGGATGACCACCGAAATCCTTTTTGAACAGTTAAAGGACATCCGTAAAACGGTTTCCGTGCCCTTGATCATTATGGGGTACTTTAATCCGGTGTTGCAATATGGGGTAGAGGCTTTTTGTAAAAAATGTAGCGAAATCGGGATAGACGGCCTTATTCTCCCCGACCTTCCCTTGGATGAATATCAGGAGGAATATGAAGCTATTTTCAGAAAATACGGCCTTATCAATGTTTTTTTGATTACCCCACAAACCAGCGATGCCCGTATACGCAAAATCGATGCGGCCTCGGACGGATTTATCTACATGGTAAGCTCTGCCAGTACTACCGGGGCCAAGGAAGGTTTTGGGAAAGAACAAAGGGATTACTTTGAACGGATTGCTTCGCTATCGCTCGCCAATCCCCAAATTGTAGGCTTCGGGATTAGTAATTCCCAGACGTTTCTACAAGCAACGGAAAAGGCCAAAGGAGCCATAATTGGATCGGCCTTTATAAAACATCTTACTCGTAATGGAATTGGCTCAATTACGGAATTTGTAAAATCCATTAGATAATAAAAAGTCTAATGGACAAGGGAAAGGTCCTTATAATGTATGTCTAACCCAAGGACTAGCCTCTTTTTTTCCAGAACCTCATATTTGGTCAGCTTAAGTGGATTTCGAGAGGTGCGGTAGGAATACAATTTATGGATTGGTTGGACGTGCTGTTCTAGGGTTTCTCTTTCATACTCCTTTTGCGATTCCTTTTGATGCGATTAGAAAAGACGCGATAATCAATTCTTGCCGATATTTCATGAGAGTGACAAAAATCTGAACCAAAGATTAAAAAACGATCTACCTCTTCATCCCGAATAATAATTGGATAAAAAACACCGTGTTTTTTTTGATTTCATAAGGTCAAAACACCAAACGGAGGATTTCTCAACAAAATATCCTAAAAGTATCACAGAAAATTGATGTGTTCGTGAACTCCTTGTTATTTGGTTAAGGGAGTTTTACGGAAACTTAAAAACAAAAAGATGAAGAAAATTTATGCACTACCATTTATTGCACTTTTGCTATTTGCATATAGTTGCGATGATGACGATTTTGTGGGCAACGCCGATGAAGACCCGATGGCCGGGATGATCGCTGGCGGTCCATTTGATTTTTGCGTGGACGGTACCCCCGACTTTGCTATGGGAGTTACCATCGACGCTTCGGACGCCGTTGGTTCCAACAGTAGTTGGATCATCACCGATGATCAAGGCAACATACTAGGTCTCCCGCCCACTTTAGAGGCTGTAGGCGGAGTGGATTTTGACGCTGCCGGACCCGGTATCTGCCTAATCTGGTACATTCGTTACGATGATGGCCTTACCGGATTGGAAGTAGGTATGAACACCAGTGGACTGGATGGAGAATACGATCTGTCCAACTCCATAGAAGTAAACCGCAATAAGCCCGAAGCAGGGACGCTTACTGGAGGTCCCTATGAATTTGTCGTGGACGGGACGCCCGATTTTATCGAAGAAATCTCCTTGGATAACCCAGATGCCTCCGGTGCAAACCGCACTTACGTAATTACGGACGACCAAGGCAACATATTAGGATTGCCGCCAACACTCGATGCCGTAAGGGGAGTAGATTTTGACCAGGCCGGAACAGGGGTATGCCTTGTTTGGTACCTTAGGTACGAGGATGGCCTTACCGGCCTTGAAGTGGGAATGAACGCAAATGACCTGGACGGTTGTTTTGATCTTTCCAATTCCCTTACTGTAAATCGATTAATGGGAGCGAACGCCGGCGTACTTACCGGTGGGCCCTATGATTTTTGTGTTGACGGAACCCCGGATTTTGTTATGGACATCACCTTGGACGACAGTGAAGCCTTTGGAAGCAATAGTACATGGGTAATCACGGACGACCTAGGGAACATTCTGGGCCTTCCCCCTACTTTGGACGCCGTAAAGGGGGTGGATTTTGATGCGGCCGGCCCGGGAGTATGCCTTATCTGGTACCTACGCTATGAAGGCGAACTTGAGGGTGCCGAGATGGGTATGAACGCCAATGACCTAAAAGGTAACTTTGATCTTTCCGACCCAATAACGGTAAATAGGAACAAAACGCAGGCAGGAGTACTTTCCGGTGGCCCTTACACCTTTACAGTGGATGGCACCTCAGATTTCGTAAGTAACATTACCTTGGATGCCACGGATGCCATGGGCACCAACAGTACTTGGGTAATTACGGATGAGGATGGTACCATCCTAGGATTGCCCCCTACATTGGAAGCCGTAGAAGGGGTAGATTTTGATGCTGCCGGAGTTGGCGTATGCTTCATCTGGTACCTACGTTTTGAGGATGGCCTTATGGGTGCCGAAATGGGCATGAATGCTAGCGATCTTGAAGGTTGCTTTAGCCTTTCGAATTCCATCGAGGTCAATCGTGTGGGACAGTAATAATCGGTTATCGCCATTGGATAAGATGGCATGACGATAGGCAAAAAGCAATAGGTTTGTTTGTTTAGATGGAAATGGCGGGAGATTTTCTCCCGTCATTTTTTTAAATGGCTATATACCCTCTAAGACCTAAAAAGGGAGGGACCAATAACCGTCTTTTACTTAGGCCGAATTTCTACTGGCATTGATGTTCCCATAAAGTGAACGCGTTACTATCTTTTCATACAATTCTTTGTGGGGCGCATTCTTGCCAATTTTCTGCAGCGCATATTGTTGTATGGCCAGTAGGGGCAAAACGATGTCTTCCCGTATTTTTACGGATTCCCTTGAAATCTCCTCGTCTTGCATTAAGATATCAAACCCGGAAATAAGCAACAACATCTTTTTGGAAAGTTGGTACTCTTCATGAAGAATGTTCCAAAATTCCCCATATTCCGTATCCTCCTTCATATAACTGGTAAGCTCAAAATAGCATTTGGACAGGGACATCATACTGTTATGCATTAAGGCCTTAAAAAAGGGCACCTCCCTGTATAACTTCTTAACCTCCCCTATTTTACCTTTATCTTTAAACGCCTTTATTGCCGTACCCAGTCCAAAATAACCCGGAACGTTTTGTTTCAGTTGACTCCATGACCCTACGAACGAAATGGCTCTTAGATCGCTGAGTTCCAATTTCTTTTTATTTCCACGCTTCCCCGGTCTACTGCCAATATTGGCTTTGGTATAGAATTTTAATGTACTCCGATTTTCTAGATAGGGAATAAACTTTTCGTGCTTTTTAAGGGCATCGTATTTGGCAAAACTCAGCTCGGATAATTCCTCTATCAATTTTCGCGAAGCACTTGGAATTACATGTTCCCTACCGAACAGGTTATTGGACAACCCCGCGGTAAGCAGTTGTTCGGAATTGTGCATAAACTGCTCTTTATTTCCATACGTACTGGTTATGGTCTGCCCCTGGATGGTAAGTTGTATTTCATGGTTGGCCACATCCTTGGTCTGTGCCGCATAAAACCTATGGGTCTTTCCACCACCGCGGGCCGGTGGTCCTCCACGACCATCAAAAAATATGGCCTTTATCCCATTTTTCTTGCACACTTTGGACAAGGTCTCCTTAGTCTTTAAAATGGACCAGTTGGCTTTAAGGTAGCCTCCGTCCTTGGTTCCATCGGAAAAGCCCAACATTATGGTATGGGTTAGGTTGCGTCGATCTAAATGAGCTTTATACGCCGGAAGTTCAAATAAGGTCTGCATCACGGATTCTGCATTTTCCATGCCCCTCATGGTCTCAAAAAGAGGAACAATGTCAAAGGCGATGTCCGTGTCCTTCCATCCGCACCACCTAAAAAGAGTATGCACAAAGAGAACCGAAAAAATATCTTCGGAATTGCTAATGATATATCGGTTGCAACCTTCCTCCCCATTCTTTTCTTGAATTTCCTTAAGTTGGGCGATATTGCGAATGGTATCGGCCACAATGGGATCCTCGTAATCTTCCGGGGACAAAGTCCAGGATTCGTTGAGCAAAATCTCCAGTAATGCTTCATTGGTAAGTTCTTCCAAAGATTCGGTAATCTTTCCTTTTTGCCTCAAGATCAACTCTATAGCCAATCTATGCTTACTGTGATCTTGCCGTATATCCAAGGTTGCAAAATGTGTTCTGAAAATTCGGACTTTGTCCATAAAGTGATCCAAATCCTTAAGGTAAAGGGCGTGATAATCCTTTACCAGTATTTCCCTAATATTGGAAAGAGGGCCTAAAATATCCTCGTAGGCCACGGGTTTTTTAACATCGAACATAGCCGTATACAGCTTGTCCCGCAAATTGTTTAAAGGATGCTGTAAGCCTTTAAAAGTGAGTTTTTTACGTAGCCTTTTTAAATCATTGTAGTAACACTTCATTAGGGTGACCCGAAGTTCATCTGCCACCGCTATCGTAATCTTGGCAGTGACAAAGGGATTACCGTCCCTATCACCGCCTGGCCAGAAGCCCAGTTTCATAATATTGTAATTGTCAAAGTCTTCCATTTTAATGTTGTCCTTGACATAGGCAAAAAGTTCACCCAGGGCATCATAATACACATTCCTAAGGATATAGATGATGTTCTTGGCCTCATCCAATGGGGTTGGTTTTTGAGCATTGATCAAAGAGGTAAGGCCCAACTGCTGTAGGACCAGATCAATATCATTGATTTTATCTTCTAGGATAAGGGAGCGAAGCTCATCGATGATGTTAAGTATGGCCGGGGTATAAAACTGGGTAGGATGCGCGGTTAAAACAATACGTGCGCTAAAGGTGGATAGTTTTTTGGCAATTTTATCCCAACTCTTGTTTTCGTTCACCAACTGAAAGTAATCCCGGATAGAAAGCGAGGTGGTGTGCTGGTGCAATTTGGGAAAGGCTGCGTCCTCTACACTATCGTATAGGACCACTTGGCGTTCCACATATTGGATGATCCGAAACATAAATCCAAGTTTTTCTTCTTCGGATTCCAAATGGGCATAATTATCGAAAAAATCATCCAGTATTTCCAGAGGCTCCTTTCCGGATTTAAGTCCTTTTTCACATTGATGGAACAGCAAGGGAATCAACATGCCCACATTTTCGATATTCCTATAGGGAAGGTTTAAAAACAGGCTATTGTAGACATTGAATTTGTTGGTTACCGATTTTTTAAACTCCTTAAGTTTTTCCGAGGTCTGCATATATATTGGTTATAATGGTTAGAAAAAGGTTTTGAATAATCTCTATTTTTATTGCATGATCTCCAAATGGTTTGAAACCATTTGGAG
>JBCBSN010000214.1:0-7829 GCA_039819225.1 Bacteroidota bacterium
TAGGAGAGGCCACTCTGGAAAAAAGAAAATCGGCCTTTGGCTATACCCTGGAGGATATTAATACCATTATCCTGCCCATGGGGAAGAACGCCAAGGAACCCATTGGCTCTATGGGGTCGGATACGCCCATTGCCGTACTGTCCGAACGTCCTCAGCTCCTATACAATTATTTTAAGCAACTTTTTGCCCAGGTAACCAACCCTCCGTTGGACGGTATCCGGGAAGAGATGATTACCGACATAAGCCTTACCCTGGGCATGGATCATAATATTTTTGATGTTACGGAATACCACTGTAGAAAACTAAAGATCCAAAACCCGGTTATCTCCAAGGAAGATCTGGACAAAATAAAAAACTACGATTCCAGTCCCGATTATAAGGTCGTCTCCATCCCCATCTTATATGAGGTACGGAAGGGCCATAACGGTCTGGAAGATGCCTTACAATCCATATTGAATCAAGCTTCCAGGGCCATAGATGAAGAGGCAAATATCATTATCCTTTCCGATCGTTATGTCAGTGCCGAGAACGCCCCGATTCCGGCAATCTTGGCCTGTTCCTATGTGAACAGTGGTCTACAGCGCCTGGGCAAACGCTCAAAACTGAGCATTATCGTAGAATCTGCGGAACCCAGGGAGGTGCACCATTTTTGTCTACTTTTCGGATTTGGGGCCAGTGCCATAAACCCCTACTTGGTCAATGAGATTATTGGGGAACAGATACAGGAAAACGATATTACCGAATTCACTTTTGAGGAAGCGGTAAAGAACTATAACAAAGCCATAGGAAAAGGTATTTTAAAGGTGATGAACAAAATTGGCATCTCCACCTTAAATTCCTATCGGGGCTCACAATTGTTCGAGTGTATCGGCATCAATACCAAGGTAGTAGAAAAATACTTCCCCAATACCCCTACCCGGATACAGGGCATAGGCCTTTACGAAATTGAAAAAGAGATCGCAAAACGGCATAGAAAGGCTTTTGGCAAAAAGGTGCTGGCCGCAAACCTGGATTTGGAAATAGGCGGGGAGTACCGCTGGAGAAGGGACGGGGAAAAACACATGTTCAATCCTTTGTCTATCGCCAAACTACAAAAGGCCGTTCGTAACAATGAACCTGAGACCTATCAGGAGTTCTCCAAAATGGTGAACCAGCAGTCCAAAAATCTAATGACCATCCGGGGCCTTTTTGAGTTTTCCAACTATGACCCCATACCTATTGAGGAAGTAGAACCCTGGACAGAGATCGTAAAACGTTTTAAGACCGGGGCCATGTCCTACGGATCGATCAGTAAGGAGGCCCATGAGAACTTGGCTATTGCCATGAACCGCATTGGCGGCAAGAGCAATTCCGGTGAAGGAGGCGAGGACGCCGATCGTTTTTACAAAAACGCTACGGGAGATTGGCGCAACAGTGCCATAAAACAGGTGGCCTCCGGCCGGTTTGGGGTAACCTCCAATTATTTGACCAATGCCAGGGAGATACAGATAAAAATGGCCCAGGGTGCCAAGCCCGGGGAAGGCGGGCAATTGCCGGGTCCCAAGGTAAATCCCGCTATTGCAAAGACCCGGAACTCCACCCCCTATGTGGGATTGATCTCCCCTCCGCCCCATCATGATATTTATTCCATAGAGGATCTTTCCCAATTGATTTTTGATCTAAAATCCGCCAATAGGGAGGCACGTATAAATGTAAAACTGGTATCCGAGGTAGGTGTGGGTACCGTTGCCGCCGGAGTCTCCAAGGCCAAGGCCGATGTCATCCTTATTTCAGGGTTCGATGGAGGTACGGGAGCATCCCCCTTAACCTCCCTAAAGCATGCGGGACTCCCTTGGGAGTTGGGTATTGCCGAGGCACAGCAGACTTTGGTGCTCAACGACCTTCGCAATAGAATCGTCCTGGAGTGCGATGGCCAACTTAAAACGGGAAGGGATGTGGCCGTGGCCTGTCTTTTGGGTGCGGAGGAATTCGGTTTTGCCACCGCTCCTTTGGTGGCCTCCGGATGTATTATGATGCGGGTATGTCATTTGAACACCTGCCCCGTGGGTATAGCAACACAAAACCCGGAGCTGCGCAAAAAGTTCGAGGGCAAACCGGAACATGTGGTCAACTACATGTATTTTGTAGCTCAGGAACTACGGGAGATTATGGCACAATTGGGCTTTAGAACGGTAAACGAAATGGTAGGACAGGTACATAAATTGGACCGTAAAAAGGCCATTGAACATTATAAGGCCGCAGGAATAGACCTTACTCCCATACTGTATCAAGTAGATGTCCCTACGGGCACAAAATTCCACCATACCGAAGAACAGCAACATCATATAGAAAGATCCATTGAGTTCGAGATTATTGCCAAGGCACATCCTGCTTTGTTCCGAAAGGAGAAAGTATCCCTGGATTTCCCTATCGGCAACACGGATCGGGCAGTAGGAGCTATCATCAGCAATGAGATATCCAAGATCTATGGGGCGGATGGACTTCCTGAGAATACCATAAAGTTGAACTTTACAGGATCTGCAGGGCAAAGCTTTGGTGCCTTTGCCACTAGGGGGCTTACCATGATTGTCAATGGGAATACCAATGACTATCTGGGCAAAGGGCTCTCCGGGGCCAAACTGATCATTAAGGTGCCGTACAACGCCACCCTAAAACCAGAGGAAAATGTAATTACGGGCAACGTTACCCTATACGGGGCCACGGCCGGGGAGGCCTACATTAATGGAAAGGCCGGGGAACGTTTCTGCGTCCGTAATTCAGGGGCCAAGGCCGTGGTAGAGGGCATCGGCGACCATGGATGCGAGTATATGACCGGGGGTATAGCCGTTATCCTGGGGGAAGTGGGCCGTAATTTTGGTGCAGGTATGAGCGGAGGCATCGCTTATGTCCTTGATGAGAACAACAGCTTCCGAAAAAAGTGTAACACCGAAAGCCTGAACCTATTGGAGGTAGAGGAGGATAAGGACATTGTCCAGCTCAGGGAACTCATAGAAAATCATTATAACACCACATTGAGTCCACTGGCGCAGCGGATCTTGGAGAACTGGGAAAATTGTTTGCCTCGGTTTATAAAAGTATTCCCTGAGGAATATAGGAAAGCATTGATCCGTTTGGAAAAAGAAAAATTGGAAACCATTTAATTCCTTTATCTTCCCTTTAAGGCATGCCCTACGGAAGGAGGAAACACGTAAGGGGGGAATGGGAACTAGTAGGATAGAAGTTAGATTTTAGATATCAGATGTTAGAATCTTCATGTTTTGCGGCCTAGCTTCCAAACAGGGATTGTCTACCTCAGGGGATTTTAGGGATATAATAACAGGTACGAGGTTAGAAATACAAAATACCGACCATACGTCAGAATTTGTATTTGAATCTTTTATTCGAATTTGACACTTGAGCTTAAACTTAAAAACGGATTTGTCCAGTTGAAACATTGCACTGAGCATTTGCTCTGAGCGAAATAAAAAAGAAGTATAATAGGGTTCAGGACTTTAAATACAAGGAGTTACAAAGTATGATTTGAGTCTTGTGTTTGAATTTGATACTTGAACTTGAACTTAAAAACAGAACATGGGAAAAATTACCGGTTTTTTGGAATATGAAAGGAAGGTAGAAAAATACGCTCCTGTTAAGGAGCGCGTAAAAAACTACAAGGAGTTTACCCTGCCCATGAAGGAAAAGGAACTCAAGGAGCAGGGGGCCCGTTGCATGGACTGCGGCATCCCGTTTTGTCACAGTGGCTGCCCTTTAGGTAATCTGATCCCGGATTTTAATGATGCGGTATACCGTGGCAAGTGGGAAAAAGCGGCGGATATACTGCATGCCACCAACAATTTTCCAGAATTCACAGGTCGCCTGTGCCCCGCGCCCTGTGAGGAGGCTTGCGTATTGGGCATCAACGAGGATCCGGTCTCAATTGAGAATATTGAGAAGAATATTGCCGAAACGGCTTTTAAAAAAGGTTGGATAAAGGCCGAACCACCGGCCAACCGAACAGAAAAAAAAGTGGCGGTCGTGGGCTCTGGCCCAGCTGGTCTGGCCGCGGCGCAACAGTTGAACCGTGCCGGGCACCAAGTCACCGTTTTTGAACGTGACGAAAAACCTGGAGGCCTTTTGCGCTATGGCATACCGGATTTTAAGATGGAAAAGCATATTATAGACCGAAGGCTAAATGTACTGGAGGAAGAGGGCATCAAATTCCGTTGTGGCGTACATATTGGCAAGGACATCAAGGCCAACGAACTCCAAGAAGATTTTGACGCCATAGTCCTTTGTGGCGGTGCTACGGTAAGAAGAAAGCTGCCTATAGAAGGGGCCGATTTAAAAGGTGTGGTACAGGCTATGGATTTTCTACCACAAAACAATAGAAGGGTAGATGGCATAAAGAAATTTGAAAACGAAATTTTGGCCACTGCTAAGGATGTCATTGTAATTGGCGGCGGCGACACGGGATCGGACTGTATTGGCACATCCTTTCGGCAGGGGGCCAAAACCGTTGCCAATTTTGAGATTATGCCTATGGCCACCACGGAAAGACCGGAGAATCAGCCCTGGCCCTTTTGGCCTATGCGCCTCCGCACCAGTTCTTCCCATAAGGAAGGAGCGGAACGTTTTTTTAGCATCTCCACCAAAAAATTCCTCGGGGACAAGGAGGGAAATCTAAAAGGTCTGGTCACCGCAGAAGTGGAATGGATCAAACAACCCGGGAAAAGACCTGTTTTAAAAGAGGTTGCAGGTACGGAAAAAGAATGGAAATGCGAACTGGCCCTTTTGGCCCTGGGCTTCACGGGTTCCGAGATGACCATTGCGGAACAATTGGGTCTGGAAGCGGACCAACGAACCAACATCAAGGCGTCCGAGGCCAATTACAGTACCAATGTCCCTGGCATATTTGTGGCCGGTGATCAAAGAAGGGGACAGTCCCTTATCGTTTGGGCCATTTCCGAAGGGCGCCAAGCAGCGCACCATGTGGACGCCTATCTCATGGGCCATTCCGAATTGCCCCTAAAGGGGGATGGGGATTTGCCAAGGATTTAGAAAACTGTTTTAAAAAAAGGCCTTGATATTCCTCAAAATCAAGGCCTTTTTAGTGCAAATGGTCGGTACCTCAATGGTAGTCGGTCTGTGTTCCTTCCCTTGCCAAGGGAAGGTGGGCCGCCCTTGGGCGGGCTCGGAAGGGATCGGGATCTAGATCCATGATCTTATAAGCCCCATCCCCTCCGCCCCGACGGAAATGTCGGGACACCTCCCCTTTACCAAGGGGAGGGGCCCTTTCCGTGTCCCGTTCAAATTTTGACGTTATCCCGATCGGCCCTAGATTTCCAAGGCGTTGAGTTCTATTTTTTTGGTTTTTTTTCCCTTAACGAGTTTGATCCTATACAGGGCTTTTGCCGCCTTGCCATGGGCAAAACTGCCCCTATATCTATTCTCCCTAATTTTCCAACCCTTATATTTTTTGGCCAGGAGCTCCCTTATCGGTTTTGGAAGAGAAACATTTTGAAATCGTTCCCAGGTTCTAAGGATTTCCCCATGGGTATCATAGTTCACGATTATACCGCCATTTGATGCCTTGTGCACCACAACAAAGGAATCGGATTCATCTCGTTCATAACCATCCACGTTACGTATGGGAAACGTTGCTGCCTTTAATTGCAGTTTCCGGACCACATTTGGGGTCTCGGCAAGGGAAACTTCGGATAAATAGGTTAGGTTTGAAACTACGGGAAATCCAAATTCCAGGGATTTATCAAAGTCTCCTTGAGAGAAAACCACTTGGAACATTCCTAAAACAATCAAAGTTGATACTACTTTTTTCATGACATTGAATTTTAAATGATTACGAATTAAAAATTGATGTCACAAAGATGTTGAAGCAAACATGGCAACACCTAACGGCCATGTTTCGAAATATTTAGAATAAAGTTGGATTCAGTTCAAAAAAAATTTAAAGCGTTTCAAACATGTTTCGTTCGGCCTGTAAAGAAGTCTAATTTATGGCGATGGGCGTGGGAAACTGTATTTTGCGGTATAGGTCAATATATCTGGAATCCTTACGATAGGGTGCCAATAAAGGCTCTGCCCTGAGCCATATCATCTCCACTTCATGGCGGTCGAATGATTTTTGAAGCCAATGAAATCCTTTATCGGCTTCGTCGTAATTGAAATGGTAAAGAGCCATAAACCAAGCTGGACTTCCAGAATCGCCCTTGTCATACTTATCCCTTAAGATCGAATATTTTTCTCGGGCCAGTCCTGAATTGCCTTCCCTATGTGCATGAACTGCCTGTAACCAAATCACAATAGGCGGAAAATTCTCGGATAAGGCCACCAGTCTGTCCAATTGTTCTTTTGACCTTCTGAAATTGCCCAAATAATAATGCCACTTGGCCGACTCTCTAACATAAAAACCATCGGCGAAAAGCGCATCATGTTTTTCCAATAATGCCCTACACTTGTCTTTTTTATCCATTAGAAAGAGTATCTCGGCCTTTTTACCATAATATAATCCCACGGGATTTTCTAGAATCAGTTTATCGATATATTTCAATGCCTCTTCATATTCCCCGATCTTTATCCGGAAATCGTACATTAGATTCTTATCGGCTTCCGATAAACGGTATAATTCTTCGAAGTTCCATTCAAAAAAAAAGTACACATTCAAAAGTTTCTCCCGGACCAGTTCATTTGAAGGATCCAAAGATTGCGCCTTTTTAAGTAACGCCTTGGCCTTTTCCCCAGATTGTTTCTCCCCTTTCAACCCCATTATCAGGCCTTGAAAAATGTAGATTTCGGCTAGTGCGCCATAAGGATTTATAAATGATGAATCCAGGGCAATTGCTTTTTTGTAGAGCGGAATGGCATTTTCAAAAGCCGAATTCTTGTACTGGTATCGCTGGTATTCGGCCAATAAAAAATAATTGTACGCCTCATAACTGTCCGTTGGGGCTTCGTTGAGCATATTCGACTCCTTTTCGGTCAGTACAACATTTAAGGCAGTCAGTACACTTTTGGAAACCTTCTCTTGCAAGGTAAAAATCTCGTTACTTTCCCATTTTCCGGAATATTCATTGGACCATATTTGTTTATTACTATGACTTTCAATAAGCTGTAAAGATATTTTTACCTGGTTCCCGGATAGTTGAAAACTTCCTTGCAACACATGGCTCACCTTTTGTTCGTTGGCAATTTCCCCTATTCTTTTTCCAGTTTCCTTGTAGGTCAACATAGTTGTAAAGGGAACCACCTTGCCCAGTGAACTTACGTTGGCAATTTTTGATATTAAAGCGTCGGTAAGACCATCGCTGACGTATTCCAGATCAGTATCCCCACTCCAGTTTTTCAGTGGAAGGACCGCAATGGATTTCTTGATTTCATTAACCGAGTTATCGATCAAGCCCTGTTCGCCATTATTATTGATTATATCATTTTTTCTGTTGAGCCAATATCCTCCATAGAGCATCCCCATTAATAACACTAAACCTAACGAATAAGTAATGGCCTTATGCTGTGTTTTCCGTTTGGGATTGGTGGTTTTAGGCTTTTCAAAACCTTTACCATCTACCAATTTGGCCCGCATTCCCGCTTCTCCGGGAGGGTAACCAAAATGATCTTTGAAACAGGTATTGAAATAGGTTGGGCTGGAGAATCCAACGGCGTAGGCAACCTCAGAGGCCGTAATACCCTCATTTTTGGTCAATAGTTCCAAGGACTTCTCCAAACGCACTTCCCTGATAAACTGGCTTACGGACTTCCCGTCCGCCTTTTTCAACTTTTTATGTAGTTGTGAACGACTTAACCCATATTCATTCGCCAACTCCTCAACGCCGAAT
>JBCBSN010000215.1:0-7798 GCA_039819225.1 Bacteroidota bacterium
TCTTTCTCTTTGCCGCTTCCAATCTGGTAAACCTATTTATCCTTAAAAACGATGAATGGCCCCTATGCAATGCCTAAAAGATGCAATTGTATAACGTATGTAACTTATTTTCAGTAAAGTAAAACGGTAAGAAGTGAGATATAGAGGATAAAATGCCGTGGTTCATGCTTAAAACGGGGATATCACTTTGGGAAACACGAAAAAAAACGAAAAACAAAAGCGACGGCCTTTTTGGCCGTCGCTTTGCACTTTTACCGTTAATCTGGTATTAATCTTCCGTTAAGACCCATTCCCCTTTATCGATCAGGGGTTCCGCTTGTTTGTATTTTAGGGTCTTGTTTTCCCCGGACATTATATTTTTAATGGTAACCCTTTCGTTACGGCCTATCTTGGGATGTTCCCTAACAATGGTCTCGGTAACTTGGGGCCGTTGTCTTTGGGTTTGCCCGGCGGCCCTGTTCCTTGCGGCCAGTTCATCGCTATTGGGGATTTCTTCCTTACTGGTCTTCAGGTTCTCCTTGGGCCTTCGAACGTTTCGGGCCTCCTGTATCTCATTGGGGTTGGATGTAGGTAATTCGCCTTTGAAGAGGAAGGAGACCACCTCTCGGTTTACCTTGTCTATCATGCCCTTAAAAAGTTCAAAGGCTTCAAACTTATAGATTAACAAGGGATCTTTTTGTTCGTGTACGGCAAGCTGTACGGATTGTTTCAATTCGTCCATTTTGCGCAAGTGGGTCTTCCAGGCATCGTCAATAATGGCCAGGGTAATATTTTTCTCGAAATCGGTCACCAATTGTTTGCCGTCACTTTCATAGGCCTCTTGTAGATTGGTAACTACATTGAGGGTCTTTACGCCATCTGTAAAGGGTACCACAATGCGCTCAAACTTGTTGGCACTGTCCTCATATACCTTTTTGATTACGGGAAAGGCGGTAGATGCGTTACGAAGCATCTTGTTCTGGTAGTACTCATAGGAAGCGGAGTACACCTGGTTGGCCATTTCCTGTACGCCCAACTTGGCAAACTCTTCCTCTGACACCGGAGAGGTGATGGAAAAGTGTTTAATGAGTTCAAACTCAAAATTCTTATAGTCATTGGCCGCTTTGTTGGTATCCGCGATGACTTCACAGGTATCATAGACCATATTGGCGATATCCACCTTAAGTCGCTCACCCTGAAGGGCGTGTCGCCTTCGTTTGTACACCACTTCGCGCTGTGCGTTCATGACGTCATCATACTCTAAAAGTCGTTTCCGTACACCAAAGTTGTTTTCCTCTACTTTTTTCTGGGCGCGTTCTATGGATTTGGTCATCATGGAGTGTTGTATGACCTCACCTTCTTCCAAGCCCATCCTATCCATCATCTTGGCCACGCGTTCCGATCCAAAAAGCCGCATCAGGTTATCTTCCAGGGACACGTAGAATTGGGAGCTTCCCGGGTCTCCTTGACGCCCGGATCGGCCACGTAACTGCCGGTCCACCCTTCGGGAATCATGGCGTTCCGTACCCACTATGGCCAAACCACCGGCTTTTTTTACTTCTTCCGTGAGTTTAATGTCCGTTCCCCGTCCGGCCATGTTGGTGGCAATGGTTACCACTCCTGGATTGCCGGCATCGGCCACCACATCGGCCTCTTTCTTATGGAGCTTGGCGTTCAACACATTGTGTTCTACTTTTCTTATGGTGAGCATTCGGGACAACAATTCCGATATTTCAACGGAGGTAGTACCGATCAAAATGGGCCTTCCCGCTTTGGACAGTTTAGTGACCTCGTCAATTATGGCGTTGTACTTTTCCCGTTTTGTCTTGTAGATCAAATCGTTCCTATCATCCCTGGCTATGGGTCTATTGGTAGGGATTTCAACCACGTCCAGCTTATAAATTTCCCAAAATTCCCCGGCTTCGGTAACGGCGGTACCCGTCATACCGGACAATTTGCGGTACATCCTAAAATAGTTTTGTAGGGTAACCGTGGCAAAAGTCTGGGTCAAGGCTTCTATCTTAACGTTTTCCTTGGCCTCTATGGCTTGGTGTAGTCCATCGGAATAGCGTCGGCCATCCATGATACGCCCGGTCTGCTCATCCACGATAAGGACTTTGTTCTCTATGACTACGTATTCCACATCCTTTTCAAAAAGGGTATAGGCCTTAAGCAATTGGGTGAGGGTATGAATACGTTCGCTTTTTACTGTGAAATCCTTAAAAAGTCCCTCCTTTAGCTCGGCTTCCTCCTCGATATCCAGATTTTGGTTCTCTATCTTTGCGATTTCCGCGCCCATGTCGGGCATTACAAAAAAGTCCCGGTTTTGCTCTCCGGAGAGGTAATCCACGCCTTTGTCCGTAAGCTCGATTTGGTTATTTTTCTCCTCGATGACAAAAAGCAATTCCTCATCCACCTTGGGCATTTCCCGGTTGTTGTCCTGCATGTAAAAATTCTCGGTTTTCTGCAACAACTGTTTTACGCCTTCCTCGCTCAAGAATTTAATGAGCGCCTTATTTTTGGGAAGTCCGCGATGTACGCGTAGCAAGAGGAACCCACCTTCCTTTGTATCGCCCTCGGCGATTAGTTTTTTGGCCTCGGCCAGGACACCGGTAAGGTATTGCCTTTGTTTTTGAACGATATCCGAGATTTTGGGTTTTAGTTCGTTAAATTCGTGTCGGTCTCCTTCAGGGACGGGTCCCGAGATGATCAAGGGCGTACGGGCATCATCTATCAATACGGAATCCACCTCGTCCACAATGGCATAATGATGCGGGCGTTGCACTAGATCTTTTGGGGTATGGGCCATATTGTCCCTGAGATAATCGAACCCGAACTCATTATTGGTACCATAGGTAATGTCCGCATTATAGGCCGCCCTTCTGCCATCCGAGTTGGGCCTGTGATGGTCTATACAGTCCACGGAAAGACCGTGGAACTCAAACAGGGGTGCCATCCAGGCACTGTCCCTTTTGGCCAAATAATCGTTTACGGTAACCAAGTGGGCCCCATTACCGGAAAGGGCGTTAAGGTACAGGGGCAGGGTAGCTACAAGGGTTTTTCCTTCCCCCGTCTGCATTTCGGCTATTTTCCCTTGATGCAGCGCAATTCCACCGATGAGCTGTACATCATAATGTACCATATCCCAAGTAACCTCCTTCCCGGCGGCATCCCAGGAGTTTTTCCAAATAGCATGGTCCCCGTCCAGTGAAACATAATCCTTTTTACCGGAAAGTTCACGGTCAAACTCCGTGGCTTTCACCGTAATCGTCTCGTTTTTTACAAAGCGTTTTGCCGTTTCCTTTACTACGGCAAAGGCTTCTGGAAGCAGTTCGTTCAGTGTATTTTCAGAGGTTTTGTAGATCTGGTCGCGGAGCTTGTCTATTTCCGCATAGATTTCCTCGTTCTTATCAATATCGTCAGAGGCCTTTACGGTTTCTTCAAGTTCGATGATTTTATCCGTATCCGCTCTATAGTCTTCATAGATTTTTTTCTTGAAGTCTATGGTCTTCTGGCGAAGCTCATCATGGGAAAGGGCTTCCAATTCCGCTTCAAATGAGTTTATCTTCTTTACAAGGGGTTGAAGCTCCTTGACGTCTTTTTTGGATTTGTCCCCAACGAAGGCCTTAAGGACAGAATTTAATAAACTCATAGTATTGTGCTAATTAGATGTTGCAAACCCCGATTTAAGATCAATCTGGTTTGGATGTGATATGCTTTATGGGACTACCCATGCAGTGGCAAAAGGCGTTCCAAGTTTTAAATCGCCCGGGAATAGAAGGCATTTGCTGTCAAAATTACATAAAAAAAAAGCCTCGATAGAGACTTTTTTGTTGCAATTGCGTTAATGTCATTAATATTCGTCCTCATTCCAGAGGTAATCTTCCTCTGTGGGATAATCCGGCCATATCTCCTCAATGGATTCATATATTTCACCACCTTCCTCTTCCATGGATTGCAGGTTTTCCACAACCTCCAAAGGGGCACCTGTTCGGATGGAGTAATCTATCAGTTCATCCTTGGTGGCGGGCCATGGCGCATCACTTAGATATGATGCTAATTCTAATGTCCAATACATCGTATTAATTTGATTTTTTAAATTTTTGCAAAAATATATTTTAAAACGACATTGTCAAGTTAATTCGACAGTATTTCGAGCGATTTATGTATTTTATTTTTGCTTCAACAATTTGATAACGAAGAAATAATAAAAATATTAGAGAAACCCAAACTTAACCGTCCAAATAATCTAGGGTCAAGTCTATCGGTTATTGGTTACGATCTCTTTTCGGGAATCCATTTTACTTCTTTCGCCTGCAAATCCTTTGACAATTTTCGTGCCAATACAAATAGGTAGTCCGAGAGCCGGTTCAGGTATACCAAGACTTCCGCGTCAAAAGGTTCCTTTTCATGGAGTTGAACGGCCAACCGTTCCGCTCTTCGGCAAACAGTTCTGGCAATATGGCAGTAGGATACCGTAGGATGGCCCCCAGGAAGGATAAAATGGGTCATTTGGGGCAGGTTGTCCTCCATCCGGTCCATTTCGGTCTCAAGTAGGGCAATATGTTCTTCTTCTATTTTTGGGATATTCAGGCGTTTTTTTCCATTTTTCAGAACGGCCTTTTCGGGATCGGTGGCCAGGATTGCACCAACGGTAAACAATGTATCCTGTATGTGCTCCAACATTTTTTGAGTATCCTGATCCGTTTTCTGATCGCGGATAAGGCCCAGCCAAGAGTTAAGTTCGTCCACCGTGCCATAACTATCGATACGAATGTGATGCTTTGGCACGCGGGTACCGCCAAATAAGGCGGTAGTGCCCTTATCTCCGGTTTTGGTATATATTTTCATAGAAGTTCAAGTTCAAGTGTTAAGTTCAGGTCCAATCCAGAAAGTGGCTATCGGAACAAGGCCAAATTTAAGGGATTTCCGGGTGTAGAAGTTAAGGAGTTTATGGGTTTAGAGGGATTAAATTTTATTGTTGTATTTGAATAGGCTCCTTATTAGCCCATTACCGCACCTACCTACTGCTACTTTCGGGTTTATACGTTTAGAAGTGTATTCTTCCTAATGTTAAGGAGAAGGGTTTTGTTCCATAGCTGTCCCTACCGCTATTGATACCCTTAAAATAGTGAATGCAAATTCAATTTCAACCGTCAAGTCCAAACCACTAATTTTCAAATGGGCACATTTTCAAATTTCCAAATCTCAACGCAACCTGGAATTTTGAACCGCCCCTGCCAACTGCCTACTCATTTTCGCCATCTTTCTTCTTATGGCGGCCGTAGCCGTCCATAAACTTGCGGTCCCTACGTCTTCTGGATTGTCTTCTGTTGTAAATTATAATGAACAAATACACCAAGGATAATATACCTAAGACGGCCCAAATGTTATAATCCATATCCTTTTTTTAACAAATTACCATTCCTAAAATTACGGTTTCATAATCGAATTTTAAAATGTTGCCTGGCCTGTTCCCTTCTAAAAAAGACGATGCCCAGATGGAAGAGGTCTATGGTAACCCGGGCCGCATGGGATGTTTTGATATTTGCCCATTGGTTTTTAGAGGCTGCGTTTTGATAGATCGCGTTGACCATGAGTATGGTATTATTGTGGATTTTCTCTTGGGGCATGGTCCAATTAGATAAGCCGATATTTCCCGGGTCATCCAAAAAAACGAGGTCATACGGCTCTTTTTGAAACATTATCTTGGGATATTTTTTTAATAGTTGGGTTTTCAGATCTTCATTTTCTTCCTGAAGCCAAATGGTCTTGACATTAAAGTACCCCATGCTTTTCAGTAGTATTGCATGGGCTTTGTTCCGTCTCGGCCTGGGTTTGGCATACAGGCATTGTGTTGTAAAATGATAGATAAAGGGAGAGTGGATGCCGTATTGGTTGGTTGAAGTGAAAAGGAATTTTAAATAGGTAATGAATTTCATCATGTGGGGTATGCCTTAAAGCTCTTCCTTTGGGGATCGCGAGGCCTCCAAAAGAGTAGACAATTCAAACCAACGTTCCGTTTTGTCATCAATGGTATCCGTAATTTTTTGCAGTTCAATGGAAAGTGCATCAATTTCCTCTCCGCTAAGGTCGCCCATAAATTTTTCTTGCACCGCAACTTTTCGGTTTTCCAATTTTTGGATGTCCCTTTCCAATTGTTTGTATTCCTTTTGTTCCAAATAGGAGAGTTTGGCCCTTTTATCGTTTTCCTTCCATTGATTCTTGGGATTGGATTCCTGGTTTTCCGCTTTTTGTTTCCTGCTTTCTTGGAGTTTACTGCTCTCATAAGCCCTAAAATCGGAATAGTTGCCCGGAAAATCTTCAATATTGGCATCGCCCCGAAAAACAAATAGGTGGTCTACCACTTTGTCCATAAAGTATCTGTCGTGGGATACCACTATAAGGCATCCCGGGAAATCCAGCAAAAAGCTTTCCAGCACGTTTAGGGTAACAATATCGAGGTCGTTTGTGGGTTCGTCCAGTATCAGGAAATTGGGATTCTGTATCAGTACAGTACATAGGTACAGTCTTTTACGTTCCCCGCCACTTAGTTTTTCAACAAGGTCATATTGTTTTTTTCGATCAAAGAGAAAACGTTCCAGAAGTTGCTGGGCGGAGATTTGTCTACCTTTTTTTAAGGGAATATAATCTCCGAATTCCCGGATAACCTCTATGACTTTTTGGCCTTCCTTGATGTGTATGCCCTTTTGGTTGTAGTACCCGAATTTAGTGGTGTCTCCTTGTACTACCTTACCTGTATCCGGATGGTCTACACCAGTAACAATATTCAAAAAAGTAGATTTTCCGGTACCGTTCCTTCCAATGATGCCCACACGCTCGCCCTTGGTAAAGGTATAATTGAATTTATAGAGTATGCGCAGCTCCTCATACGACTTGGATACGTTGTGCAATTCCAGGATTTTACTGCCCATCCGCTCCATGTTGATTTCTAGCTGAACCTGATGCTCCTTTCTTCTTTGGTGCGCTTTTTCCTTGATCTGGCTAAAATCATCGATCCGGGATTTGGATTTTGTGGTACGCGCCTTGGGCTGTCGGCGCATCCAATCCAGTTCTTTTGTATACAACCGTTTCCATTTGTGCTGTTCCGCGGCCTGCTGTTCCAAACGGGCCTCCTTTTTTTCCAGGTAATAGGAATAATTGCCTTTATAGGAGTAGAGCTGGCCTCCATCCAGTTCAAGGATTTCATTACAGACCCGTTCCAAGAAAAAGCGATCGTGGGTTACCATAAAAAGGGTGAGGTTTTGCTTGGCAAAATAGTCTTCCAGCCATTCTATCATCTCCAGGTCCAAGTGGTTGGTAGGCTCATCCAATATAAGTAGGTCTGGGCGGTTGATAAGGGCATTGGCCAAGGCCAAACGTTTCCGTTGTCCACCGGACAAAAGGCCTGCTTTTTTATGAAGGTCGTCCAACTGAAGTTTAAACAGTATCTGTTTGTACTGGGTTTCAAAATCCCAGGCATTATGGCGTTCCATTGCCTCAAAGGCCTTTTGGTACGCCTCTTGGTCTTCAGGGTGGGCCAATGCCGTTTCATATTGGGCAATGACCTTTAAAATAGCATTGTCCGATGCAAAAATGGTTTCTTCCACCGTTAGATCGGGGTCCAGTTTGGGTTCTTGCTCCAAATAGGATATCCGGGTACCCTTTCTAAAATTCACTTGTCCCTTATCCGGTGCATCCTTGCCACTGAGAATGTTTAGGATGGAGGTCTTCCCCATACCATTTTTAGCGATCAAGGCTACTTTTTGATCCTTGTTGATGCCAAAGGATAGATCATGAAAAAGAACGCGTTCCCCGT
>JBCBSN010000216.1:0-7767 GCA_039819225.1 Bacteroidota bacterium
TTCTGGGGCAGGGGCGAATTTGCCCTTCCCTTTGGGAACTATGAAGTGAATATTACGGTTCCCGCCGATCATATCTTGGATGCCACGGGAACGCTTCAGAATAGGAAGGAAGTGTTTTCCAAGGAAATGCTAAAGCGTTACGAGCAGGCCAAAAAATCCTATGACCTTCCCGTTTTAATCGTTACCCAAGATGAGGCCGAAGTTGCAGAAAAAAGCTTTTCGGAAAAGAAGAAGACCTGGAGATTCAAGGCCGAAAATGTGCGGGACTATGGTTTTGCCTCTTCCCGAAAGTTCATCTGGGATATGCAAGCGGTAAAAATTGGTAATAAAGATGTTATGGCCGTATCCCTTTATCCCAAGGAAGGCAACCCACTGTGGGCGGAATACTCCACCAAGGCGGTGGCCCATACCCTTAAATCGTACTCTGCCCATACCTTTGATTACCCCTATCCCAAGGCCATATCCGTACATGCCAAAAACCAGGGTATGGAGTATCCCATGATCTGCTGGAACTACGGAAGACCAAATCCGGATGGCAGTTATTCGGAACGCACAAAATTTGGCATGATCAGTGTGATTATACACGAGGTGGGACATAATTTTTTCCCTATGATCGTAAATTCCGATGAACGCCAATGGGGATGGATGGACGAAGGGCTGGATACCTTTATGCAATATCTGGCCGAGCAGGAATTTGGAGAATTGTATCCGGAGACCATAGGCGGGTATGAGGCATATCCCTCTAAAAGGGGAGCCCCATCAAAAATAGTCCCTTACATGGGAGGAAATCAAAGTTCCTTGGCACCCATTATGTCCAATCCGGAAAATGTGTACCAATTGGGCCCCAATGCCTATGGGAAACCTGCCACGGCCCTTAATATTCTTCGGGAAACCATTATGGGCCGCGAGTTGTTCGATCATGCTTTTAAGACCTATGCGCAACGTTGGAGATTTAAACATCCTACCCCAGAGGACTTTTTCCGAACCATGGAAGATGCTTCCGCGGTGGATCTGGATTGGTATTGGCGATCATGGTTCTACACTACGGACTACGTGGATATTGGTATTAAGGGGATTCAAAAATATGTGGTGTCCAACTCCCCCGGGAAGAAATTGCGCGAGTATATGAAAGGTAGAAACCTCACCGAAATGGACCTTCCCCCACTGGTGTATTTGGAAGAGGCGGAAGACCAAGGTTCCGTTATCGACCAAAATGAAAAACCTCCTGTGGAAGAATCCCTGACCCTAAAGGAATTTTTGATGGACCATGTGAGTTCAGAGGAGCGGGCCAAGTTCACCGAGGCACCCCGGTATTTCTATGAGGTCACCTATAACAAACCAGGTGGTATTCCCATGCCTTTGATCGTAACGTACACCTATGCCGACGGCCGTATTGAAAATGTTACGTATCCTCCCGAAATTTGGAGAAAGAACGATAAGGAATTTACTTTGGTCTTATCGGCCACCAGTGAATTAAAGGGAATAGTGGTGGATCCCAAAGGTGAAACCGCGGATATAGATACTACCAACAATTCTTGGCCCAAGGGAGAGACTAAATCTGAATTTGAAAGGTTCAAGGAAAGTATCAAGGGAAAATAAGATTTTACCACTCGAAAAGGAGTTAAGGGTATAAACAGGTTTCTCCCGTATCGTAATTTTGGGCCATCCCAATTAAGGAAACTCTTCCCCGGTTAAGATGGGTAGGGATTTTTCACGATTAAGCCGCTTTGAACGAAGTTTTCCCTCCCACAGGCATATATTTATTGTATGCCGGTATATACCCCCAAAAGTGTGGTGTCCTAAAAACTTGATTATATTTGTGCTATGGTTTCCATTCACTTTTTGTTTATTAGCGGCGGCGAAATCTTTTTTATCATGTTCATCGTAGTGATGGTATTTGGTGCGGATAAAATTCCCGGAATAGCCAAAGGCCTGGGAAAAGGGATGCGACAGTTAAAGGATGCCACGGAGGAAATTAAACAGGAGATTCAAAAAAGTGCCGAAAAACAGGGCATAGATACCAGCATAGTTTCTGATATCCAAAAAGATATCAATGAAGTAAAGGATAATGTTACTTCCAATTTGGGGGACGGGGTGACCAAAGAATTCGGTGAGATAAAGAAAGGACTTGAGGATGTTTCCGGTACCATTAAGCGGAAATAAACATTTCTAGAAGGCTTTGAATAACCCAAATGGCAAAGGAGTTCGAGGTCAGAGGGAATTTTCAAGCGCAGTTAACTCACTGTTAGTGAGCATTGAAAATTTTCGATAACGAAGAAATCCAAAGCCATTTGGGCAAAATGTAGAAAAAATCGAAGTTATTCAAAGCCTTCTTCTATGTTGCAAAAGATCTTGGAATGGGATAGGGATACGTTTGTATATCTAAATAGTTTGGGCGTAGAGGAATATGACCATTTCTGGTCACTGGTCACTACAATTTCTACCTGGATTCCCCTCTTCGTTCTATTTTTTGTACTAGTCTTTCTTAAATACCCAACACGGGAAGCCATTTTTGTTTGCCTCACCATTGTATCCCTAATATTTTTTATTATCGTTTTAACGGACTTTACCAAGGAGTTGGTGGCTAGGTTACGGCCAAATAACGAACCGGAAATTAATTCCTTGATCCGCGTTTTAAGGCGCCCTGCCAGCTATAGCTTTTTTTCGGGACATGCCTCAAGTTCATTTTCGATAACTACCCTTGTTGTACTTTTCCTAAGGGACCGCTTAAAATGGCGTTGGTTCTTTTACATTTGGCCTTTATTGTTTGCCAGTAGTAGAATTTATGTAGGGGTCCACTATCCCATGGATATCTTGGTAGGGGCTCTTGTGGGCGTGGGGTCTGCATGGCTCTTTTATTCGCTGTACGTTCGCCTTATCGTACCCTACTTAAGGTTAAGCCATCCCTGATGGGTAAAAGTATCGTTTCCACCCTGGAATCCTCCTTAAGTTTTTGGTTGTAGTCCATGACGATTTTGGTAGCCTTGTCTTTGGGCTTTAACGGTTCCACTACCTTGCCGGACCATAATACATTATCGGAGAGGATAATGCTGCCGGATCGGGTTTTTGGGAGAACGGCCTCAAAATATTGGGGGTAATCCGTTTTTTCGGCATCGATAAAGACAAGATCAAAAACTAAATCTAACTTTGGAATTACCTCAAGGGCATCTCCTTTGTACTGAATGATTTGTTTCCCAAAACCACTTTTGTCAAAATACCGGCGTTGTATCCCGTACAATTCTTTATTGTAATCTATGGTATGTAGGGTTCCTTTCTCTTGTAGTCCTTCTGCAAGACAGATGGCCGAATATCCCGTATAAGTGCCGATTTCCAGAATACTTTTTGGGCGCACTATTTTGGACAATAAACTTAATACACGGCCCTGAAAATGGCCCGTGAGCATTCTGGGGCGTACCACTTTCAGATGAGTCTCCTTGGTGAGTTGGCGAAGGATTTCCGGCTCTTCCTCAGAGTGCTCCCGGATGTAATCCTCCAATACCGATGATAAAAAATGCATAGGACGGTTTTGGCAAAAATAGCCAATTGTTAATTTGAAGGACCAGGTTTTGGCATTCCAATGGCTTCCTGGACAGGTCCGAAATTGTATTTTTGTTAAAAAATCAACGTATGCAGTTCCAAAACACCCTTGGGTTTGCCCAAGACATGGATGCTAAAGACCCCCTCGGCCCCTATCGCAATAAATTCCATTTTCCGGAAGTAAACGGCAAGGAAGTCATCTATTTCACAGGGAATTCCCTGGGATTACAACCAAAGTTGGCCCAAGGCTATGTGGATGACATTATGGATGACTGGAAAGAATTGGCGGTAGAGGGCCACTTTTATGCGGAAAAGCCCTGGTGGGATTATCACGAACGCCTGGTGGAACCCTTGGCCAAGGTGGTAGGGGCAAAGCCGGAGGAGGTTTCCGTGATGAATACCCTTACCGTAAACCTTCACTTTTTGTTGGTATCCTTCTACAGACCCACCAAGAAGCGGTTTAAGATTATCTGCGAAGAAAAGGCCTTTCCTTCAGATCAATACATGCTACAGAGTCAAGCTAGGTTCCATGGCTTTGAACCTAAGGACGTAATTGTGGAGATCAAAAAGAGAAAAGACGAACAGCATTGGCGGACCGACGAGGTGTTGGCAAAAATAAATGAGGTGGGGGATGAGCTGGCCCTTGTGATCATAGGAGGGGTAAACTATTATAATGGGCAGGTCTTTGATATGGAAAGGATAACAAGGGCAGGAAAGTCCGTAGGTGCCATGGTGGGTTGGGATTTGGCCCATGCCGCGGGAAATGTTGAACTGCGCCTCCACGACTGGGACGTGGATTTTGCCGCCTGGTGCAGCTACAAGTACATGAACAGCGGCCCTGGGAATGCTTCGGGAATCTTCGTGCATCAAGCGTATCTGGGAAAATCGGATATCCCAAGATTTGAAGGTTGGTGGGGTACCCAAAAAGAGGTTCGTTTTTTGATGAAACCTCAATTCGAGCCTATGGCCAATGCAGATGCTTGGCAAGTGAGCAACCCACCCGTGCTTTCCCTGGCCCCATATTTGGCCTCTCTTCAATTGTTCGATGAGGTTGGAATGGATGCCCTGATCGCAAAAAGCAAAAAGCTAACGGGGTATTTGGAGTATATCCTGATGCAGATCGATGCCGAGGTGGACAGTACCTTTCAGATTATTACCCCTAAGGACCGTGGTTGCCAATTATCGGTCTTTTTACATGGGGAGGGCAAGGCTTTATTTGATTACTTGATGCGAAACGGGGTCGTCACGGATTGGAGAGAACCTAACGTTATACGCCTGGCCCCAGCACCTTTTTACTGTTCTTTTGAGGATATCTATCAATTTGGACAGATCTTGAAGCAGGGAATCCTTTCCAAAAGAAATGAAGGATAAGTTCCATTTTAGTAGTTTTACGGCCCATGGCCAACTACAGCTATTACCTTAGAGCCTGTTTAGGATTGTATTAATCGTTTTTCTATGCTCCTTTTTGGGCATAATTTCGTTAAAATTTCATCAAGTAGCCCAGCTATTATCTTCAATTTTGCCTAATTCTGCATCAAAAATGAGCTGTACAAAAATTCAATCATACAATCCCAAACAGGCTCTTAGATGAGATCCCTGCTACTTATCCTTTCCAATGCCCGGTATTTTGCCCCGTCTTGGGTGTTCGCCAGTCTCAATATTCTATTTGGTACCTGGGCCATTTACATTCCCACGGTAAAGGAGCATCTTGGGATTGATAAATCACAATTGGGCATCGCCATCTTTTTCTTATCCCTAGGGGTGTTTACCATATTTCCCATGGCCGCTACTTTTATTAACAGGCTCGGGGTGGGCAGGGCCACTTGGTATGGGGTTCTGTTAAGTAGTTTTGCGGCTTTGTTGCCACTGCTTGCCCCAAACTACTATACCCTTATGGGGGGGCTTTTTCTCTTTGGCGCATCCAACGGTTTTACGGATATTTCCATGAACACCTTAGTGACCGAACTGGAAAAGGAGGATGGGAAAAAGTTTATGTCCGCTTCACACGGTTTTTTTAGTTTGGGTGGGGTATTGGCAGGTTTAGGCAGCTTTTTAATAGGCCCTTTGGGAAATCCGGTGCTGCATATGGGTATTGCGGTGGCATTGGTACTCATCGTAAATGGTATTTTGGTTTACCAATATAAGGATATCGTGGCAGCCCCCGTGGAGAAGGAAACATTTGGCATTAAACTTTTTAAACCCTTATTGTTGTTGGGCCTAATTTCTTTTGTGGCTATGGGAAGCGAAGGGGCCATCGTGGATTGGAGCGGTCTGTATCTAAAGGAAATCAGCATTGCTCCGGAAGCTCTATGGGGGGTGGGGTTTTTAGGATTCCAGGTGACTATGACCTTGGGTCGTTTTTTAGGAGATGGCATCAGTTCCAAGATAGGTTCCATCCGTATGGTAGCTGCGGGTGCCCTGGTGGTAATGTTAGGTTACATTCTGGTACTTACCACAAATATGTACCCGGCAATAATAGGTTTTGCGCTTAGTGGTCTGGGCTTCTCCGTAATGGTGCCCGAGGTATTCCGAATTGGTGGAAACGTCAAAGGGGTACAATCCTCCCAAGGGGTTTCCTTTATTGCCGGTAGCGGATACGCGGGATTTTTGATGGCACCGCCCATCTTAGGTTTTTTGGCCGATAGTTTTTCGCTTATAACCTGTTTTGCGGTATTGTTGTGTTGCGCATTCTTGATTCTGGGAGCTACTTTTTTTATGAACAGAGGACGGATCAAGAGTTAAAACCGTTTTCAGGTATGTTCAAATGGTTCCCTGGTTACCCACTATTGAACCTTTACCGCAACTTTAGTAAAATAGAGAAGAAAGCTCCCGTCCTCATTTCGGTGCTTTTGAGCTACCTTTAAGCCTTTAATGTCCTTATAGTCCTCCCAAGTCGTGGCTAGTGAAGGTTCAAGTGCGTTGCCCTTTCGGAAGACCCATTCTTCTATCAACATGTCTTCCCCAAAGTAAAAATCATAGGCGTCCCCAGGGGTGTACCCTCCCTTGGAACCGTAGAGGACCGTAAGTTTTTGCAGGGGTTTATTGCTTATGGGGGCCACCACATTTTTTTCGTGGGTCAATTGAAGGTTATCCTTGTCCCATAAAAGATTGATAGGTGCCATTAGCCAATATTTATCATTGATAAAGCCCGAATTTATTTTATGGGAAACACTATCCATAGCCTTTCTACTGTAGGTAATGGTATCCGATCCAGAAATGGAAGTTACCTGGTTCACCTTGGGTTTCCATATCCATGTTCGCTGAAAATGACTACTGTCCTTATCTACGTTAAAGGTAAATTGGAGCTCCGTTACCTTGCCCCATTCCCCATAGCCATGGGCAAAGGCCAATTTTTCCAAAATTGAACTTTTTTCCCGTACCTCCTCATGAACCCTCATTTTTTGTTGCTTGCATCCCACAGCAAAACATAAGACCAACGTCAACACCCCAAAGATTCGCTTCATAAATCCGTTTTTTCAAAGATAATCCGTTTTTTTAGATGGAATATGCAAACAGCTATTGCGGGTGGGGATTCCCGATTATTTGATTAATTTTACCGTTTTACAAGATAATTCAAATGAGTTCAAAAAAAGGAAAAGTACAAGAAGCAATACAGGAAAAATTATTGGAGGAACGTAAAATTTTCCTCTGGGGCATGGTAGACGACGACTCTGCCAAACATGTCATAGACCGTTTGCTGTATCTCGATTTACAGGGCAACAAGGAAATACAGTTGATTATTAACAGCCCCGGGGGCTATGTCACCTCCGGTTTTGCTATCTATGATACCATAAAGCAGATTAAAAGCCCCGTGTCCACGGTATGCTCCGGTTTTGCAGCCTCCATGGGGTCTCTTTTGCTTTCTGTAGGCAAGAAAGGCAGGCGTTTTATACAACCCCATGCCCGGGTAATGATTCATCAACCGAGCGGTGGCGCCCGTGGGCAGGCTTCCAATATTGAGATACAGGCCAAGGAAATTATAAAGACCAAGGAATTGAGTGCTCAAATATTGGCGGACAACTGCGGACAACCTTTTGATAAGGTCATGAAGGATTTTGACCGGGATTATTGGATGGGTGCCGAGGAATCCGTTGAATATGGCATTGTAGACGGGATCTTGGAATAAGAATTCAATGCCCAAGTGTTAGGGAAATAACCGCTAACCTTCCGAAAAAGGAATAAAAAAGTCCTTCGCGAATCTGATGTGAAGGACTTTTGGATATATATAGA
>JBCBSN010000217.1:0-7711 GCA_039819225.1 Bacteroidota bacterium
ACTAAATGGAATAAAAAAGGAGGCTGTCCAAAGCCTCCTTCTTTTTATAAAATCCTACTATTATTAGTTATTTACCAATAGTCTCAAGGTTATTGCATCTGCACCCCGCATTTGCAAAGTAACGTAGTAGACTTCGCTGCGAAGGGTAACAATAGGTATATCATATGAGTTTGCACCCACCGATACATCCTGAGGGTCAAACACCCCTACCAGTCTACCCACGGAATCATGTAAGTAGATATTTGCTACCTCCACATCTGACCGCATTTCCATTACGACTACCCTTGCGAATTCCGTTTCAGGAGGGTTCACGACAATGATGGCCTCTTCGCCTATCTCTACCGCAACGTCCCCTATGACCTCTACGGGAACAGTGGCCTGGTCCGTCTCCCCAGCGGCATCCTCTACCGTAAGCGTTACGGTATATTCCCCGGGTTCCTCAAAGGTAACCGTAGGTTCTTCTTCGGTGGAGGTAGCACCATTTCCAAAATCCCAAGAGTAGCCGACTATCCCCACATCGTCCGTAGAAGCGGTTCCACTAAACGATATGCTCAACGGTGCATCGCCAAAAAGAGTTTCTGCTTGAATGATAGCTTCCGGTGGATTATTTACCATTATTTCCGTAGCGGTAATCGTTATTGTGGCGGTATCCGTTAAACCTGATTCATCGGTTACGGTGAGCTCGACCATATAGGTTCCGGGATCCATAAACGTATGTACAGGATTGACCTCGGTAGAGGTGTTACCATCCGCAAAATCCCAGGTAAAATCGGTAATATCACCGTCATCCACGGTAGATTGATCTCCGGTAAAGGAAACTTCCAAAGGGGCTTCCCCCGTAATCGGAGTCGCAGAAGCAACAGCTGTTGGCCCTTCTTCATTGGGATCTGTTACCGTAATAGCAATCGTTGTGGTATCAGTAAGCCCAGAATCATCTGTCACGGTAAGCTCTACCTCATAGGTGTCGGGATTGGTAAAGGTATGCGTTGGATTGGCTTCCGTGGAGGTAGTCCCGTCCATGAAATCCCAAGCATAACCGACAATGTCCCCATCATCGGACGATTGATCCCCGGTGAAGCTTACCTCCAGGGGAGCAGAACCGGTCAGCGGTACTGCAGTGGCCACCGCGGTCGGAGGGCCTCCTACCTCATTAGCGACGATCGTAACGCTAGTAGTATCCATAAAGCCTTGATCATCAGTAACAGTAAGCTCTACGTCATAGGTGTTGGCATCGGTAAAGGTATGCACGGGATTGGCCTCGGTGGAGGTAGTCCCGTCCTTAAAGTCCCAGGCATAAGCAACAATTTGCCCATCGTCCCCGGATTGATCTCCGGTAAAGCTTACCTCCAACGGAACAGTTCCTGATTCCGGTGTGGCCAAAGCCACCGCATTAGGTGCCTGGCGCCTAATAATCTCGATTCCGGAAATCTTGGCAAAATCCGTCACATTTGTGAAGGAAATGCTTAAATCACCATCGTTGACATTCACCACAAACGACTCTACAGCGGCCGTCAACGGATTTCCAGCTTCGGCTATGATATCGTAATTTTGGAGCTGACCTTGACCATTCTCAATATCCACATTGAAAACCCTGCTTCCGATACCACCTCCATTGCTACCAACCCCATGAAAAAGTTCCGCAAAGTGCAACCGGATTTCAAACTCCGTGTCGTTGGGCACAGGTATCTCATAAAGCATCCCAGTAGACCCTGCAAAACGTTCCGTTTGGTACAGTTCATCATTATCCGTATTCTCTATAGCTTCGGTAGTACTAAAAAGCGATCCTCCAGTAAAGAATTGGTCTTCGATCCAATCATCACCGTTAAAAGTCAATTGGGGGCCACCTGAGTTTATACCATATGGATTTGGAAAATTAACCACACTTATTGTAAAGGTCTCCTCATCAAAAGCCCCAGCTAGATCTGTGGCCCTTACGGTAACATTGAAATCGCCTTCCTCCGCCAAAAGCTGCCCTGAGATCAAACCTGTGTCCTCATCAATAGAAAGGTTCTCAGGCAAACCAGTTGCTGCATAAGTAAGCACATCCGCTATATCACTGGCCTGAATCTGCAGTTGTACAATCTGTCCATTATAAAGAATTTGGTTACCCGGATTGACCACCACGGGCGGGACATCGTTATTGGTACCCAAAATCTCAATGCCAGAGATTTTGGCCCTATCGATTTCAGTTGATAAATCTATGGTAAGACTTCCATCCATGACATTGACCAGAAAGGTCTCCATGACGGCGGTAAATTGTCCTCCGGACCGTTGAACGATATCATAGTTGTTGAACGCCCCTTGCCCTCCTTCAATGTCAACATCGAAAACTCTTGCACCGACCGTGGCATGGAAAGTTTCGGCAAAATACAATCTAACCCCATAATTTCCGGACTCGGGCACTGGTATTTCGTAGATTAAATCCGTAGCCGAAGCCCCAGTGTTCCTTTCCGTTTGGAAAATCGCATCGTTCTCCGTATTGGTAATGGCATTGGTAACCGTGAAGGTTTCGCCGCCAGAAAAGTAGATATCCTCAACCCATCGCTCATCCCCAAAAGTCACTTCTGGACCACCAGCGTTTATTCGGATCAAGGTATCAAACGTACCGATGTTCATGGTAAAGGTCTGCTCATCAAAGGCTCCCTCTTGATCTGTAGCTCTTACCGAGACCGAAAACTCCCCAATGGTACCTGTTCCAAGAACCCCCGTAATAGCACCCGTAGTGCCATTAATAGTCAACCCTGGAGGTAGGTTGGCAGCACTATAGGTCAGAACATCGGTGAAATTTGGATCGGACGCTTCAATTTGTAGGCTTACTTCCACCCCTTCGTTGTATAATTGAAGGCCGGGATTTATCACTACGGGATTTTGATTAGTCGGGTCAGACGCATTAATAGTAGTGTTTTCAAAAATCCTTGGTATGATATTGTTCCATCCTATGGATACAATATCCAAGTCACCATCGTTGTCAATATCCGTTACCCTTGCCCCATCATGATGATCGATACCACTTCCCCCGGCATCTATGGTCTGTTGTATCCACGTGCCAGAGTTGCACAAATCGTTTTCAAAAGCAATCAAACGATTGCTACCCAACCATTCTCCCACAATAATATCCTCATCACCGTCAAAATCCATATCCACCGTAAAAACACTTAAACTGCCGGCAATATCGGTAGCCAATATATGGCGGATCCATGGATCCTCTGGATTGGCAGGAGCCTCAAACCAAGAAAACTCAAACCTGTCCGGATCGGATCCAAGACCCAATTGCCCAACTACGGCATCCAAATCCCCATCCCGATCAAAATCGGCCAATTGGGCGCGATCTACTGTAGTTACATATGTAATACCAGTAGGAATCGTTGTCCAACCACCTCCATCGGAAATATCGTTTCGCAACCAGTTGCCGCCCTGAAAGAGGTCCAAATCCCCATCTCCGTCAATATCGCCCTCATTGATATCCTCTCCTAAGGAATCCGGACTTAAATCCTCAAAAGTCCATGTACCATTTTCCAAATCCGCGGCCGGGGTAAGTAATTGCATGGGGTCGCCGGTAGCCTCGGCACCGTTCCAGTTAATAGCCATTTGAAAAGGACCGCCAGAAGTAAACTGAGCCCCCGCAATTCCTGCTAAAAATGGTTCGCTAAATGTGTTTGTCCCAGAAGGAATATTAGTGCGTACCGTAAAATTACCCGTTCCGTCATTTTCTCCCCATGCCATATCCGAACTTTCATAGCTACCCTGGGTTCCTAACAAGTCCATATCGCCGTCCCCATCAAAATCGTGAACAAAGGCCACGTTATTGAGCGGAGCCCCAATATCATTTCTTACCCAATTTCCGGAAGCGGAGCCCGGATTCTTATACCACCATGCCCCGGCCACAATATCCTTGAGGCCATCTCCATCCAGGTCGTCATCCGCATAGATATAGACAGCCCTATGGGGCAATTCTGAATCTTCCAATTCATGTACGGTCCATTCGTCCGGGAAAGGAGCTTCATTACAGGTTAGGGTATTTGTAATGTTAACCGTGACCTCATCAAATATTCCCGTTCCCGTGTGATTGGCATTAAACAACTCCACGCGCACCGTAAGTGGTCCTTCACTATAACCCTCGATCACAATAGGATCAAAACTATAATGGGCTCCGATCATAACACCGTCCACATAGTAATGCATATGGGTACTCCCTACGGCGACGTCCCAATTTTGTATTGAGAAACTCACCTCAAAAGGTTGATTTACATCCCATCCGTCCATAGGGGACAAGATGGAAATTGAGGGAGTAGGGGCAAATGCGTCCGGTGATAGTATTTCTATTCCCGATATCTTGGCGTCACCTGTTATGCCAGTAAACTCAATGGTAGCCGCACCATCCGAAATCAACACATCGTCAAATTCCTTGATAAGAGCGGTGGCCGGTGAAGTTTCGGCCAGCATATCAAAATTGCTTAAAACCTCTTGGCCCTCAATGCTTACATTAAATAGACGGTCCCCAGCGCCTCCCGTATTTCCACCGACACCCAAAAAAATCTCCGCAAAATGAAGACGTATATCGTATTCTCCTGAGACCAAAATGGGAATTTCATAAACAAAATCATCATAACGTTCGGATTGATACAAAATGTCATCCGAAGTATTTTCAATAGCTATGGAATTTGTAAAGACTTCTCCTCCTGTAGCAAATTGATCGGCTTCAAAAAAACCGTAGCTTGTATTTAACTCACCTCCACCCGCATTAATACGTACAGGGTTAAAAATTGAGAAAGGGAAACTATCCGTTATCATAGTAAGGCCCGCTTCATTTTGAACATTGCTAACCGTTAATTCATAAACAGTGCTAGGGCTCAACATAGAAGTAGTCAAAATTACCGTTCTTCGATCATCCAATAAATCGGCAGAGCCTATGGTAATGCCATTGTCCAATTGATAATTTGTTGGAATCCCTGCGGTAGCATCGGTGACATATTCGCTGAAAAGCACACGTACCTGAGTAGTATTCAGGGACCTCACCTCATCCACCACCGGAGGCGAATTGTCTACGGAAATACCTGCGCCCAGGAATTCAATATAGTTTACATCCATAATATCCTCAGAAATCCTGGGGTGCCTGAAGATGAAATACAGATCATTTTTGCCTCCAGGGTCCGTAAAAGTCATTTCAACGTTGGCCCAAGTGCTTAAATCACCCGTTTCCGGTACACTGGCTTCACTCAGTAAAGTTCCTGCGGGACCACCCACCCTGAATTCAATTGTACCGCCTGACAATTCCGTAGTAACCCTACAACTTACGGCGTTGATGTTTTGAAGGTTTCTTCCTTCGAAAACAACAAAACTATCATTGTCTACACGTATGGCTTCTTCCCCGCCTCCAAAAAGATCCGTATTACTAATTACTTCCGTACCAATTTGGTCATCAAAATGTTCGGCTTCGGCCCTTTTTGGATAAATCCTAATTTGGTCTTGAGAGTCAAAACCTCCAGTATCGGTGTATAGTGCATTTAGGACAAAAAACAAATCTGCTTCCCCATTGGTCTGGTGCCCGTCATCTGACATTATGGTTAGTACCTGGGGAGAACATCCGTCAATAGTGGGGGTATCATGAAAATGCGTCAAATGTCCCAATGAGGGAACTACATCTATATCCGAGCAATCAATTCCAGAACCCTCGGTACCCGAACCACCGCTAGTGTCCCCATCCTCGGCATCCGAAACAAAAAGATCAAGGGTAATGTCATCATCCCAATTATAAAAACCACCGTCAGTAGGTGAATTAAAGGTGAATTCCGCTGCCGTATTGCCCGCTGTTATGGTGATATTAGCGACTCCTATCCCTCCATTGCCGTCATCCACACGAAGTTGGGCATTAAAGACACCTTCTGTTATATAAGTATGACTTGGATTTTCATCCGTAGAGTCCGTACTAGGAGTACTGGTATCAAAGTCCCATTCATAACTCAAAGGGGTATCCCCATTGGGATCTGACGTTCCTGCACTAGAAAAATTAACGGTCAGTGGCAAGGCACCATTGGTAACATCAGCACTAATTATTGCATTCGGGGGTGTATTGGTGGTTATCCCCGTATAGATTACTTTCATTAGCCTACCTGTTCCCACATTTTGGGGACAGCAACCTGCTCCGTAAGCCAAAATATACATAAAACCATCCGGACCTATTTCCATATCAATGAAACCATCGGCAGTTTTAGGAAAAACTGATGGGGCCAATTGATCCAGACTTAGAATATCCCCATTAGCGTCCATCTCTACACTCCAAATTTTGCTGAAATTAAAGTCATAAAAAAAGAAGCGACCATCAAACTCTACCGGTAATCGCTGTAAATCGGTAAGGGAGGCATTAAACTTGTACCTAGGCCCTGCCATATATGACCGATGGAAAAAATCCAGCCACGCCGGTTGCGCAGGGGGCAAATCTACCACTCCCGTGTTCCAAATTGAATTGTTTTGGGGCGCACTTGGATCGTTGTAATAAGGAGGAGCACCATACGTTACCAGGTACTCATAAAATGCAGAATCGTCATTCCCCCCAACGGTATTGGCATCATTAATGCCATTACCACTAAAATAAGGCCATCCATAATTGCCAGCCTCTTTTGTTAGGTTTATTTCATCCAAGCCGACAGGTCCTTCACCGCTCATACTATCCTCGTCTGAATCGGGTCCTACTTCTCCCCAGAACAACCAATCGTCAAATTCAGCATCTACGTGAATACGATATGGGTTTCTTGCCCCCATAACGTAGATTTCGGGCAAGGTACTGGGAGTTCCTGGTGCAAAGAGATTGCCCGGGGGAATGGTATAACTTCCATCGGGTTGTGGGGTAATCCGCAATATTTTTCCTCTTAGATCATTGGTATTGGATGCCGTGTTCTCCGCACTCTGGTTCTCATCGTTCTCATTGAAAGCACCAAAAGGACTGTGGTTAGAGTTATCACCTGTAGCAATATAAAGGTTCCCTTGGGAATCAAAACCCATATCGCCCCCAGCATGAAAATAATTGTCCCGCTGGGTGGGCCATTCCAAAACCACTACTTCCGAAGATAGATTTAAATCATCACCTTCCATCAAAAACCTTGAAACCCTATTCACAGTTACTCCTAAAGGGGAATAGTGCAGGTAAATAAAACCGTTGCTTTCAAAATCAGGGTCAAAAGCGATGCCCAATAATCCATCTTCCAACTCATGGAACACATCTAGCTCTCCAGCAGTTACCGATGATTGAGTGTCCTGTTTGTAAACGATGAGTTCTCCATAGCGATCAAGGATAAATATCCTGCCATCTGGTGCAAATTTAAACGTAGTAGCATTGGCTAGTCCCGTAATCAAATCCTGGGTTTGAAACTCATCGGGTAACTGCCCAAAACTTTTGGATAAACCAAAAAGTGCTATTAGGGTAAATGCAAAAGCAATTTTTTTACAGTCCATTCTTACTGTATGATAAACCCTTTGCCCAAAACAAAGAATAGACATAAAACCGGAAGCGTAATTATTTTTCATTTTCAATACTTTGGGGTTAAGGATGGGATGCACAATACTGTCCGCACACCTATCCACAATGCAATTTTTTTAGAATAACAAATGTATCCGATCAATAATCCAAACTTAAGTTAATTCGTTTAATATCTTTAATTTATCGATAAGGCACATAAGCCCAAACCCAATAGTTTCTAATAGCGATGCAGCCATA
>JBCBSN010000218.1:0-7591 GCA_039819225.1 Bacteroidota bacterium
AAAAGCTGCCCCTGCTCAAATGTGGTCTTAAAAAACAGGTCCGTCATTGGGGTAGCTACATTGTAATAGGCAATATCCTCCATTTCCAGGTAGTTAAAATGAAGCGCACTTGCTCCCATACGAGGATATAAGTTGATACGATCAAAATCCACCCCTAAATGGTTATAGGGCTGGCCTACATTGGAAAAAGGCATAAGTTCAAAATCATCCCTTTTTAGATAATTGTAGCGGTATTCCTTTTGAATCGTTAAGGTGGTATCCAGAAATGTGGTGTCTCGAAAGTGCGAAATTATCTTATAGTCCTTTATAGTAATTTCTTGTTTTTCGCCTTCTCCGGTAAGGGGCCGCTCCCTGTCATTAAAAGGAGGCCCTACCTTTCTTTCCAAAGGAGGCAAACTATCCCTCTCCGCGGGCCGGGGAATGGAATCCTGTTGGGCATAGGAAAAACATCCAAAAAGAAGTAAGAAGAGTAATAGGAAGTATTTCATTACGTTGAATGGGCAACCCAATGGAAGGCATTGTTCATACCACCTATGGGTAAGATTGATCCTATTGAAACCGATACCTATATGCTCCGCGCAGTATTTAAAATGAGGTTTCGTGGACAAAGGTAATTTTTTTGTTCCTAAAGAAAAGTGAAAGTTTTTAAGCCTTTTGAATAAACCGGGGAGATCTGCCAAGGCAAGCGGGTAAAACCAAAATACTTTTTGCGGGATCAGGTTTTGCAATAACGCTTATAACCTTAACTTTAAGGTGTGTTAGCGCCATTTTATCACAGTTTTAACGAAGCCGGCACGGATGAGGCCGGCCGGGGCTGTCTTGCCGGTCCTGTAACCGCTGCGGCCGTGGTTTTGCCCAAGGGATTTGTCAATGATATCCTGAACGATTCCAAACAGCTTTCCCATACCAGGCGAAATCTTTTGAGGCCCCTTTTGGAAAGTGAATGCGTGTGTTGGGGCGTGGCCCATGTGTATCCTTCCCAAATTGATACCTTAAATATCCTGAACGCCTCCTTCCTGGCCATGCACAAGGCTTTGGGCCAGCTTAAGGTACAACCAGAGTTCATCATCGTGGACGGGAACCGGTTTAAACCTTATCGGGATATTCCACATGAGACCATTGTAAGGGGCGATGGTAAGTACAGTAGCATCGCCGCTGCCTCAGTACTGGCCAAAACCTATAGGGATGCCTATATGGAAAGAATCCACGAGGAATATCCTATGTACAATTGGAAAAAAAACAAGGGGTATCCTACCCGGGAACATCGTGCTGCCATCTTAAGATATGGCAGCACCAAATATCATAGGATGAGTTTTAGGCTTCTTCCCGAGCAATTGCGTTTGGATTTGTAATAGGTCCGTTTTCAGGAGCCTATTTAAATTTTGTTTTAAAAAAATGCGCTTGGATCACGTACTTTTGAAGGGTTCGCAGTTGAAATATCGGAATGAAACCCTGAGAGAGGGATTTTTAAGGCAAGGTAAATACATCAACAAATGGAAATGTTTAAAAACCGATCTGTTGGGTTATACTCCTTACATTTCAAAACCCGAAATTTCGGCATGCCCTTTTTCCGCAACGCTTCGTTAAAATTTGCCGCCGTAGGCATGGCTCCCGCAAAGCGGGACAAGTTATACCGAAAAAATTTTGCCTAGCCTTGAGAAAAAATGGCCGCCCCGATTCTCCCGAATTTTAAAACGTAATGAGCATAAATTTATAACGTGTGAAACACAAAGCACTTTTTTGGGGTCTGTTTTTAATGATTCTTGCCTGTAAAAAAGACCAAAGGCCCGCTACTTTTTTATGGGAATTTATTCCGAGGGATGCGGCCCTTATCGTAAAAATCGACGACTATGCGGCCTTGCGGGAAAACCTTGGGGAAAATAGCTTTCTTTCGGGTTTCAAGGACTCCGAAGCGTATTTATCCATTCTTGAAAAGGTGGATGGCCTAAAATCATTACGCCCAACGGCCGTTAGTCTATTGACCTTTACGGAGGTGGACAACCAATGGGAATACACCTTTACCACCGATTTCCACAAAAATCTGATCATTTTGGACAGCATTGGCAATAAAAAGGTGGAAAGCATGACGATGGATAAGAATGAAGTACAGGCCTACACCTTGGACAACAGTACCTTTTACACCGTTCTATATGACAAAAAAATAGTGCTTAGCTCTTCCCTATCCTTATTGCAGGATTTAATGGGAAGCTTGGGAAGCTTTGCCATTTCCGGATCCCTTAAAAAGCTCCTATTTAATTCGGATGGCACAAAACAGGCTTCCATTTTTGTGGATCTAACCCGGACGGATACGGTTTTTTCAACAGTTCTAAAAGAAAATCCGGCATTTGATATCTCCCAATTTTCAGACTGGTGCGCCCTAGACCTAGATTTAAATTCCGAAAACCTTCATCTCCGTGGCATTAGCATGGCCAAGGACTCCACCGAGCGTTTTCTGCAACTTTTCAAGCATACGGATCCCTTGCAAAATACCATCCAAAAGTTTGCCCCTTCGGATGCCACTTCCGTATTGTCCTACACCTTTGACGATTTTATGGCCTTTGCCCGGAATAGGAGCGCCTACTTAAATCTTCCCGCCCCGAACGACTCACTTTTTGCGACCGTAGAGGAAATTGGCATTATACAGTTGGCTTCAAAAAAGGCAGTATTACTGAACACTTATGGATCAGAGACCGTCTTGGAGTACTTAAAAAGCATAAGTCCGCGCTCCTTTGATTTTCGGGGAAATGAAATCTTGGAACTGGAAAAAACCGATTTCCTTGAAAAATCGTTTTCCCCGATTATCCAGGATTTTGTCGCCAACTATGTATCACCTCTGGACAACGCATTTCTGTTTGCCCGGGAAAAGGGGATTTTGGAACATGTGATCCGCAATTACAAAAACGGTACTACCTGGGAAAGAACGGAGACGTTCCAGTCCGCCATGGGCGGTATGGCATCGGAATCCTCCTTATTGTACCTGGCCAATTTTGATGGAATGAGTGATGTGGCAGGGCGCAACCTCTCAGCATCGTACAGCAAGGGCATTTCGTCTTCTCAGCATCTTAAATATGTCTATGGGACACAGATTATTGCGGACCAGGATATCTTTCACACCAATACCTTTGTCCAAAAAATCGTCGATAAAAAATTGACTGGTGGTATTACCAAGGTTTTCTCCGTTGCCATTGACGATGAATTGGCTACTTCTCCCCAATTTGTAATTGACCATCGCACCAAATCCAAGGAAATTGTTGTTCAAGATGTGGACAACGTACTGTATCTTATTTCGAGAAAGGGCAACATACTTTGGAAGAAAAAGTTGAACGGCCGTATACAGGGAAAGATACATCAGGTAGATCTGTACAAAAACGGACGTTTGCAACTGGCCTTTACCACCAGTGACCAGTTTCTGGTCCTGGACCGCAACGGGAAGGAAGTAAAACCATTTACCCTGTCCTACAAGGGAGCTAATCTAAACCCACTTGCGGTATTCGACTATGATGGTACACGGGATTACCGGTTTGTGGTAACACATGACGAAAAAGTGCACATGTACAACAACGCCGGAAAAATAGTGACCGGATTTACCTATACTAAGGCAAAAAAACCTATCTTAAGGGCACCCAAACACTTTAGGTTGGGCAACAGGGACTATCTTCTATTTCAACTTGTGGACGGTAGCCTGAAAATTTTGGATCGTGTGGGCAGGATCCGGATCCCCGTAAAAAAGAAAATTGATTTTTCGGACAATGGGATCTATGCCTATAAAAATCGATTTATTGCAACGGATAAAAAAGGAATACTCTATCAAATAGACCAAAAGGGAAAGATTTCCGAAGCGAATCTTAATATGGGGCAGGGGCATGGAATGGAAGCCACATCCAAGACCTTGGTCCTCATGGACAACAACCTACTTAACGTTAAGGGCCATAAGGTAGAATTAGACCTAGGCGTATATCTTCCCCCAAGGATTTATTATTTGAATGATAAAATTTATGTATGTGTAGCAGATATTCAGAATCAGCGTATCCATTTGTTCGATAGTAATGCCAAACCCATACCCAACTTCCCGGTTCTGGGAAGTTCCATGGCGGATATGGCCAACATTGTCCTTAACGGAAGACCAGCTTTGATAGCCAAGGATACGGACAATTCATTGGTGCTGTATCAGTTGGACTGACACAAAAATCCCCCCGTTTATACAAGGTTGCATGCCAATTATACAATTGTGCCCATGCAGCATGTGATAAGGCTTATTTTTAAATGGTGTCTTATGACAAATAGACCAACAACTTTAAACCTAAAGAGCAATACCTTTAAGATGAAACGAGCATTAATAAATTTTAAAAATTTCTTCACATAGGGGAATGTTTAAAATTTTTAATGCGAGAACGTAGTGGTTGCGCACGTTCTCAATTTTATAATTAATTTATTTTCAAGTAATTACTAAAATTTAAACGTGTGAAACGAGCAGTAACACTTACAACATTCGTTTTTGCCGTAATGGCTTTTGGCGGAATCCAACAAACGAACGCCCAGTTTTTAAAGAAATTGGGGAAACGTGCCGAAGAAGCGGCCAAGCGTACCGTAGAACGAAGGGTAGACCGGGAAACTACAAAGAAAACGGACCAGGCACTGGACAGTATCCTAGAACCGGGATCCAAGGGCAAAACCCCGGAAGGGAACCCTTTGCCACAAGGTGATGGATCCAACGATTCTCCAAATACTACGGGATCCGGGAACGGAAATAGGAATACTCCCGGAGAAGCCGATTCGGGCACAAAATCAATAGCCGTCTATAGCAAATTTGATTATGTACCTGGGGACAAGCTGTTGTTCTTTGATGACTATTCCAATGATTTTATCGGGGATTTTCCTTCCCGATGGAACACCAACGGGGGTGGACAATTGGCTACAATTGGGGATTCCCCGGAGAAATGGTTGGAACTTTTATCCGGATATAATGTATTTCTAATTCCCGATGTGCCCCAATTACCCGAGGAATATACCATAGAGTTTGATATTCTTACCGTAGGCCTGGACAGGAAGACATCTTCGAATGCCATCCTGGAGATAGCCCTTAGCAATGACGATAAATTCAAGAAAGGCTCAAATTTTGTACATGCGCGCCTGCCTTTTTGCCAGTATTCCCCTGTGGGCATAAATATGGAAAGCCATATCAACAACAAAAGGGAGATTTATAGTACGATCAAAGCAGACCTTAGAGATGAGGTACTTAATAGGCCCCATATCTCCATTGCCGTAAACAAACAACGTTACCGACTATGGGTCAATGAGGAAAAGCATGTGGACATCCCCAGAATTGTACCCCAAGGTACCGTCCTTAGCACGCTAAAATTCCGCCTTAACAGTTTTAGGGACGGTACTGACCGTCTTTTTATTACGAATTTAAAAGTCGCCGAAGGCGGTCTGGACCTTCGTCGGAAACTGATTTCAGAGGGCAAAATATCTACCAACGGTATTCTCTTCGACTCGGGTTCGGCGAATATTCAACCCCAATCCATGGGCATTATCCGGCAGATATCCCAGGTACTATTACAAGAAAGGGGAATGAACCTTAAAATCGTTGGCCATACGGATTCCGATGGCTCCGATGAAAGCAATAAAAGCCTTTCTAAAAAAAGGGCCGACGCCGTTAAGACCGCACTGGTGAATATTTATAGTATTGATTCGGGGCGACTTACTACCGAAGGCAAGGGAGAATTAGAACCGGTAGGGGACAATGGCACCGCCGACGGTAAGGCCCAGAATAGAAGGGTGGAGTTTATAAAACAATAAGAGGTTTCAGGAAATAAAAGGCATTAACCCCAGAGCAAGCCCTGGACCCAAAATAAGGAATCGACCCAATCCCCATATCGGGAGAGGTATTGGACCAAAGACCCCGACTTTTCGTCGGGGTTCGTTCGACCAACGTATTTCAACGCTCCGCTATGTGCGGATTTTGAAATTCGGGTCTCACGAATTAAACATTATAATCCCTACAAAGTAAATCCTATGAAGAAAAAAGTACTTCTTTTAATGTTATCGACTATCGGCCCATACGTGCTTTGGGCACAGAACAACTGTAGCAAGTTTTATCCCATGGAAGAGGGCACATCCTACCAATATACCATGTATAATAAGAAGGACAAGCCGGACGGCACCATCGACTACCTGGTGTCCGAGGTCAATTCTTCCGGCGGCGAGACCTACGCGACCATGCAGCTAAAGTTCGAGGACGAAAAGGGCAAAAACGTTATGCAAACGGACTATAATATTACCTGCACCGGAAACGGGGTGAAAATCGATTTCGAAAGTCTTTTCCCTGCGCAAATGCGCAGCCAATACGAAAATATGGGGATGGAAATGGATATTACGGGAACCGATATACAGTTGCCCAACGATCTTTCCGTGGGACAATCCCTGGAAGATGCCCATATGAACGTAAGTATGGACACCGGTGTCATGAAGATGAAAGTGGACATAGAAACGACGGACCGCAAGGTGGAGGCCAAGGAATCGCTTACCACCTCCGCAGGTACGTTCGATTGTTATTTGATTACCGAAAAAAACCGCTCAAAGGTAATGATGGCCAATCAGGAATTTAGCAATAAGGTATGGCTGGCCGAAGGCGTAGGCATGGTAAAACAGGAATCCTACAATAAAAGTGGCAAGTTGATGGGCCGTATGGAATTGACCAAGTTTAGTAGATAGAGAGGCTTTGGTTAAACTTATGGACCAATTTGGGGATTCTTTTTGAGCATTTGCGCTTCAAAAAGAGCTTCAAAATGGCGCACTAGTTTTTGTTTTACTTCCTCCATATCAATAAGTTCTCTTCCCAATTCCACATTCAAGGAAGTAACCGCCTTATCCTTTATGCCACAGGGAACCATAAGGTCAAAATATCCTAGGTCCGTATTAACGTTTAGGGCAAAGCCGTGCATGGTTACCCATCTGCTGGCGCGCACGCCCATGGCACAGATCTTACGGGCAAAGGGGGTTCCTACATCCAGCCAAACCCCGGTCTCTCCTTGGGAACGCTCTCCCTTAAGGTCATATTCGTCAAGGGTTAAAATCACCATTTCCTCCAAAAACCGTAAATATTTATGAATATCGGTGAAAAAGTTATCCAGATCAAGAATGGGGTAGCCCACAATTTGGCCTGGACCATGGTAGGTGATGTCCCCACCACGATTTATTTTATAGAACTTGGCCCCCTTTTCTTCCAGCACCTTTTCATCCACCAAAAGATTGTCCATATCCCCGCTTTTTCCTAGGGTATATACATGGGGATGTTCCACAAAAAGAAAGTAATTGGGCGTGGGCAATCCCAGTTCTTCCCTCCTATTCCTGATTTTTGCATCAACAATACCTTCGAAAAGGGCTTCTTGGTAATCCCAAGTTTCTTTATAATCCTTGTGACCTAAGTCTTGTAGTTGAATGGTTTTGTTCATCCTACAAAAATACAAAGCCTTGATCAGTTCTCTAGCTCCACCATAAGATCGATGGATTCCGGATTCTTCATCATATCCATGAAATTCACCTCATAAATCATAGTCTTCCCATCCATGGAAAAGGTAGCCCCTTCCAC
>JBCBSN010000219.1:0-7580 GCA_039819225.1 Bacteroidota bacterium
GGAGAACCAACTGATTTTGGACGATGGATATACAAATGACGTACGCAAATTATACTTGCGCGAACTCATTGCGAGATTTGGCTACCATAACAACATTATATGGAATATTGGTGAGGAAAATGGCCCTCAACAGTCGTATTGGCCCCAGGGTCAAAATGACCAACAGCGGTTTGCCATGATTCGTTACCTTAAAGATCACGACCCCTACCAACACCCTGTCCTGGTGCATACCTATCCCGGACCCCACGAACGAGACCATATTGTTAAGCCTTTATTGAAGTTTGACAAATTCGATGGACTTTCAATGCAGATCGGGGACATGCGGGATGTGCATTCGACGATTCTTCGATGGATTTTGGAATCGGAGGAAAATTCACGTCCTTGGATTGTGCTAATGGATGAATTGGGCCCTTATCATACCGGGAGCAAGGCCGATTATGAAGATCCAGACCACGATGAAATACGAAAAAATGTACTCTGGGGTGCCCTTATGGCAGGAGCCGCCGGAGTGGAGTGGTATTTTGGATGGGAAAATCCGCCCAACGACCTTAATGCAGAGGATTGGCGTAGCAGAAACAACCTATGGGAACAGAGCAAGGTGGCCAAGGATTTTTTTAGTCAAATAGAGTATACAAGAATGCGCAGTATGGACAGTTTAATTTCCCTCGGAGACAACTATTGCTTTGCCGTACCGGACGATACCTATGTAATCTATTTGAAAAATGGAAGTTCCACCAAGTTGAATTTGGAGGGCCAAAAGGGCGAGTTCCAGGTGTTCTGGTACAATCCTCGTAAAGGAGGCCCTTTTTTGCGAACGGAGATAAAACGTATTCAGGGAGGGACATGGTGTAATTTGGGATTCCCGCCAAAAAATCGATATAAAGACTGGGTGGTATTGGTAAAAAAACGAGTACCTTGATTTTGAGAAGGTATCAGTCTCTAAATAGGTTTTCGCCAAATCAATACTTCAAGACTATGCCCGTATGCATGGTAAAGGTGGGAACTTTGATATGTGTTTTGTCGCCTTTCCTTGTAAATTCAAGAGTCTTGTTCTGGGGAATCTGTAGTACCTCGGTAATTTGCTCCGGGACTTCCAATGTAATTTCCACGTTGGGTACGGGCAAAAAATCCTCTATCACTTGTACTTCCCCTCTATTTAACGCTGGGGCGTACAAAAGATGTACCACATATCGGCGGTCCTTTCCCTGTTTCAAAAGATTTGCCCTTCCCGCACTGGGCAGGTTCTTTACTTTTAGCATGGGCGAACGATACATCAAATCAATGGCATTTTTAACCAATTCCCGATGCATTCGTACCCCGTGTATATAATACAATTGGTCTAGGGGATGTGCCAAAAAAAGAATGTTTCCATTCCGTAGAACCGCGGGATAGGGGGAATCCGAAAGGGTATATGGTGTCTCCCTATGTCCATTAAATTTGTCGTAGGTCCTATTAAAGTAAGGTTCCCTAATGTTGGCAAGAACTTCCCCGGTAGTGGGTTTGGTAAGGAGCCCCGCATCATAATTCAAGAATGGGGTAGCTACGATATTCTTTCCAATATCCTTTTTGATCACGGTATAATCAAATTGGAAATCCGAGGGTTTTATGTATTCAGCGCCAATATCCAAAAGGAATTTGGTCCTCTCCCTGTCCAGGGCTCCTTCACCAAATACAACTAATTTACCGCCTGCATTTACCCATTGGGTCAATTTTTTTGCTTGTTCGGCAGACAATGTAGGCTGACTTGGTATAATAATAAGTTCTAAATCTTGGAGATTGTCTTCTTGTACAACCACAAAATCCTTGTGCAGCTCCAGTAGCATGTTCACTATACCGTGGTCGGCGGCCTCGTTAAGGGTGAGCCAAATCCCAAGTTTGGACATGGGAACCCCGCCAGGGCCGTAATCTTCTATTTGTTCAACATAGGAATAGGCCTCACCGATATTACGATACGTTTCCAAATCCATTTCCCCGGAAGGATGAAGCTGATCCCCAAAATTACAGGAGGCTCCAAAGGAAATCATGGCAGCCGCTTCGTAGGTAATGGCATCGGGATGTTTGAAGCCCCCAAATTCGCCCCAAGCCTTGTGGAACTTCCCGCTCATTCCGGTAACGGGAACCCCTTGCTGTAGGTGGTATTTGGCATCCAAGGGAAGCTTATTGTATCCTCCCCAAGTAGTGGGCAGATCTTCCAGATCTTGATGGGTATCCATATCAAAGAGGCGCTCCTTGAACCAAGAAACATTCTCAATGCGTGTTACGGCATTGAAGTATACCGTAGCCTCTGGCCTATATCTGGCCACGAGATCGCGTAGGGCCTTCATATGTTTTTTGAGGGCAAGGGTGTGGCTTCGTTCCACCGCGAGGGTATCGTTGATGTCAATACCTTCCTTTTGCATGCGTGCCATGGCATACTGGTTGTAATTTCGTTTGGCCACATGATAAATATCGAACCAAAATCCATCCAGATCGGGATAGCGCTGGCATATTTCCTCTACTTGCTCCATAATATGTTCATGGTAGGGGGTGCCGTAACTTGGATCCAGACGTTTCCATAAATAGGTGGGTCTTTCGGTATCCCCAGGGGTATCCCAGTCATATCCGGGTGCATTGATGGAACCGTCTTTATTTCTAATGGTCCATTCCGGATGTTCACGGGCATCCAATTCACTCCAACCTATGGTAAAGTAAAAAGGTGCTTTTACCCCTATTTCATGACAGGCTTTTAACTGGGCACCTACTAGGTCAAAATCCAAATTAGGATGTTTTTTACCGACCCGGGAAGGATAGTAGCTCCATCCGTGATGTCCTTTACTAAAAATATTGATATGGTTCACCTTGCCTAGTTTCAGGGCTTCTTGAAACTGTTCTTTACTAAACTTCCGGCCAATATCGGGAATATGTTCCGAGGTGTGAAAGTCAAGATGAACCTGTCTTGTAGGCATGGGCCGATCAATACTTCGTTGCCACTGGCCCATGGCATGGTACAGACAAAACAATAGAAAGAAAGGAACAAGAAAATAACGCATGGACAATAGGTTAAACGTTTAATCTAAAAGATACTAAGTTATAGCTTTTTTTGATCGGTTAATTGCGATAACCATGATAAACCCGAAGTTTATTGAAGTAGCGGGAAAAAGGATTTGCGGTTTGTTAGACACCTTCCAATAAAAATGCAACCTGACATTGCTGCGGCACTACGGTTCTGTTTTCTTTCTGCCTGCAGGACTTTAGGTTTTTGACACACCTGTAAAAACAAAACCCCGCATTTTCATATAGGGTTTGCGCCTTAAGTGACTTCGACGGGGTGCCGAACGGTCATGAAAGGTCTGGTGGACCCTTGATAGTGCCGAGGCAGGTGGTGTGCTGGCATACTGCCGGCAAGGATTGGCTTCGCCCTTCCTAACAAAGCTTCGCTTTGAAGACCAAAAACCCTCAAAATCAAAAAAGCAAGCAGGTCCGGAAGTATCGGGTGATTTTTCAGAACAGCAAAACCTTGGTTTAGCTTGCCGATTTTCCTTTAATAATGCCGGATTGGTTGCTTTGAACGTAAAGCAATAAGATCCTAATACTAATATTGGAACCAATGCTAGCGCCAGTAAAATCCATTTCCAGCGTTTTCCAAGCTTCAAAGCAGGTGCATTTAAAGTAGGAGAAGGTTGTTGCATTTTAAAAATAACGAATTCGGATGCAATAGTATTGTTTGGCCCAGAAATTGGATTTTGCATGGCCTATGATACCGTGACCGTTGTGGTAGCACGTTTTATTTCCATAGTGATATCTTTTTTAGCAAACACCAATGAACTTTTTGCCTATTTTTTTGGAATGCTCACGTGTGCATTTTATATTTACACCAGGAAACAACGATAATGAGAACTACGGTTACCATAAAGGATGTAGCTCGTGAACTCGGTATTCACCATGCTACCGTTTCCCGGGCCTTACGGGATACGGGCTCCGTGAAGGCCGAGACTCAGGAGCGTATACGGCAGAAAGCCAATGAGTTGGGGTATAAGCCAAATCGCTTGGCCCAGGATTTTCGAAATAAGCGAAGCAACGTTTTGGCGGTGGTAGTCCCGGATTTAAGACCCTTTTTCTTCGCCAAGTTTGTATCGGATTTTATGGTAACCGCCAAAGAGGCCGGGTATTCCGTTATGATATTCCAGTCCGGGGAAAAACCAGGTGTTGAAAAGGATATTGTTGATTCCCTTATAGGTTATAGGGTCGCCGGGGTAGTAGCCTCAGTGACCAAGGATACGGCACAGGAAAGCCCTTTTGACGTCCTTAAAGCGGAAAATATACCTTATGTGTTTTTTGATCGTGCCCCGGAACAGACCGATGCTCCACAAGTGGTTCTCAATAACTTTCAGAGTACTTATGATGCGGTAACCGCGATGATAAAATCGGGAAAAAAACGTATTGCCTATGTCACCAACCCCTGCAACCATCAAATTTTCCGAGATCGGTTGGCAGGTTATATGCAAGCGTTAAGCGACCATAACCTGCCTTGCCCTAATGAAATGATCAGGGAAGGCGGGTATTTTATTGATGACGGGTTTGCCCATACCAGGTTTTTGATGGGTCTGGAGGAAAAACCGGATGGTATTTTGGCGATACGGGATGAAATGGCCATTGGGGTCATCAAATACTTGAGGAAGCACGGTGTTCGCGTGCCCGATGATGTAGCGGTAATAGGATTTGACAATGAACCCATGGGCATGGCCTGTGAACCGGAGTTAACAACGGTAGAACTTTCCGTACCTTGTATGGTGGCCGGTTCTTTTGAATTGTTGTTGGCGCAGATCAGGAGTAGCACGGTAAAGGTGAAAAAAAGAATAATTGAGCCTAAAATTATATATCGCGGGTCGTTATAAGGCTTTTGGCTCCATAGAACTGCTCTTGAGTTGTTTTGTTTAAGCGAAAGATTAAGATTTTTTGCCCAAATGTCCCGCATGTGCGGGATTGAGCTGCATCCGCCCAAGGCGGACAGAGGGAGAAAAAGACAAGATTTGGGCTAAAAAGAGGATTTTGCAGCAAATAACAACAACCCAAGACGAGTTCTTAGAACACACGCGAGCATGGAATGACCTAAAGGCAATGGAATTCTCCGATTAATCGGGCAATAGAAGTAAAGAAACATGTTCAAATTCAAACAGGGTATACAAGGAAGTAAGGGTATGGGCATGGTCTATTTGGGCTGTGTTCTCATATTTTCTTGTGGGAATAAGGATATGTCCTATGAACCCCTTCCGAAAACGGTGGATTTTAATTTCCATATCCGCCCTATACTGGTTCAAAACTGTTATTTATGTCATGGTCCGGATCCAAGTAGCCGTAAGGCCGATTTGCGATTAGATACTTTTGAAGGCGCTACGGCAGCCCTTAAAGACGGTGGTTTTGCGGTGGTTCCCGGAGAACCCGACGAAAGCCAATTAATGGTTCGGATCAATCATCAACATGAGGACAAGATTATGCCCCCACTGGAAACCAATGCGGTGCTTACCGTTAGGGAGAAAGCCCTATTGGAAAAATGGATCGAACAGGGGGCCGAGTGGAAACCCCATTGGTCCTTTATTAAACCGCAGCTTGCTGAAGTGGATAAGAATGCGGATATCGATCTATTTGTGGATAGGCAATTGGAGCAAAAAGGGCTGGTAAAGGCCCCAATGGCCAAAAAGACTACCCTCATAAGAAGGATAGCATACCTATTGACAGGATTGCCCCCATCTCCTAAAGAAGTCGAGGATTTTGTTTCGGATACTTCAGCGAACGCCTATGAAAAAATGGTGGATCGTTATTTGAACGCCCCGGCCTTTGGGGAACGCTGGGCGCGGCATTGGATGGATCTGGTCCGATATGCAGAAACCAAAGGACACGAGTTTGATTATACGATTACCGGGGCCTGGAAATATCGTGATTACTTGATCAGGGCTTTTAATGCGGATGTTCCCTACGATCAACTATTGACCGAGCATTTGGCCGGAGATCTTCTGGAAAATAAACGATACAATTCCGAAACGGGACGCTTAGAGTCACCATTGGCCACCGCGTTTTATGCCATGGGAGAAGGTACCCACAGTCCGGTGGATATTAAACAGGACGAGGCCAACCGCATTGATAACATGATCGATGTAACTACCAAAACCTTTCAGGGGTTAACCGTATCCTGTGCCAAGTGCCATGACCATAAATTCGACCCGATTACCGCGGCAGATTATTACGCCATGTACGGGGTTATGGAAAGTACCCGTTTCACACCCTTGGAAGCCAATTTATCGAAATCCAAAGAAGTCACTGCAGAAGAGATTCTGGGCATTCAGAAATACATAAAAAACACGGTGTTGGAAAAACTTCCTGCCCAAGAGTTGAAGCGTAGGACCATGGCGTCACAATCGTCTTTGGCCCCTTCTTCACAGTATACAAAAATCGGGGATTTTCGGGGTGCCGATTTTGATGGGTGGCGTACCACCGGAATGGCTTTTGGGGAAGGAACCACTTTGGGATATCCCCTTTTGGACACTTCCGGTAAATTATTGAAACTAGACCAGGGAAGAGCCTCAAGCCAAACCTTCGGCCCGGGCGTTTTGGGCACGTTAAGGTCGCCCGACTTTATTTTGGATACCGATTTTATTGGGGTTATGGCCCGTGGGGAAAATAGTACCATTCAAATCATCATCGATAATTTTCAATTGATACGGTGGCCTATTTATGGCGGCCTTACCCAAAAAGTAGACAATAAGGAATGGAAGAAGTACAGCTTTAATGTGGGCCCTTGGAAAGGGCATAAGGCCTATATTGAAGTTCTCACGGGAAAATACCAGGCCCATGATTTCAAATTGCCTCCTGATGCCTTTGTAGAAGCGCAATATGCCATTTCTTATGATGAGGAATGGCCGGCTCAAGTAAGCCCGAAGGATGAGGGGGTATCTTCCGAAAGTTTTTCCATGGATAGGGTGGAAACATTTAATGCCCATATCCAAAAGGGAAATTTAGAACTTCATTTTCCGGAGTTGATTGCCGTGATGGATAGTAGTAAGGGGCTCTCCAAACCTATGAAGGGAGATTCGTTCATATATGGGGTTTCGGACGGTTCCGCGACAAACAGTCCTGTATTCATACGAGGAAACTATCAGGAACCTTCCGAGGAAAAAGTTCCCAGGAGGTTTTTGTCCACCTTGCCTCATGGGGGTAAGCCCTTCCAATCCAACGGCAGTGGCAGGTTGGAACTGGCCCAAGCCATGCTCCATACCGATAATCCGCTTACTTCTAGGGTCATGGCCAACCGCATTTGGCACTATCTTTTTGGTAGGGGTATCGTAGCGACCGTGGACAATTTTGGACTTCAGGGAAAATTGCCTTCACACCCTCAATTGTTGGATCACTTAGCCCTGAAATTTCAGGAAGAAGGATGGTCCATAAAAAAGATGATCCGGTACATTGTTACCTCGGAGACCTTTAAAAGAAGCACGTCCAATGGCCTGGAGCCTTCTGCGAAAGACCCGAATAACATTTACCTAGCCTCCTTCCCGATCAAACGATTGGAGTCGGAAGCCATCCGTGATGGAATTCTGTTCGTCTCG
>JBCBSN010000220.1:0-7574 GCA_039819225.1 Bacteroidota bacterium
CAATTTGATAAAGGAGATGGTTCGGTTTATCATGGACGAGTTAAAGGATAACGACTAAAAAACATTACATTTGCACGCAATTAATCCTTAATTGCTATGGAAGCCCACCTTAACAAAATTTTGGGAGAAGGTCTTACCTATGATGACGTACTCCTAGTTCCCGCTTATTCCGAGGTACTTCCCCGGGAAGTGGATATCAAATCCAGATTTACCCGTAACATTACGATCAATGTCCCCGTAGTCTCGGCGGCAATGGATACCGTCACAGAGTCCCGTATGGCCATTGCCATAGCCCAGGAAGGCGGCATTGGTGTTCTTCATAAGAACATGACCATTGAGGCGCAAGCGCTAAAAGTGAGGAAGGTGAAACGGGCGGAAAGCGGGATGATCATGGATCCCGTTACCTTGCCTTTGGAGTCTCGGGTAAGCGATGCCAAGGCCTATATGAAGGAATTTAGTATTGGAGGTATCCCCATTGTGGACGATTCTGGGAAATTGATCGGTATAGTCACCAATAGGGATTTACGTTTTGAAAAGAATAATGACCGCCCCATATCGGAAGTGATGACCTCTGAAAATCTGGTAACGGTGGGCGAGGGAACCTCCTTGGCTCAAGCAGAGGATATTCTTCAGGAAAATAAGATCGAGAAACTTCCTGTAGTTGACGAAAGCAATAAATTGGTAGGCCTTATTACGTTTAGGGATATCACCAAGCTCACCCAAAAACCCATGGCCAACAAGGATAAATATGGAAGGCTAAGGGTAGCGGCCGCACTTGGGGTTACTAGGGATGCGGTTGATCGTGCGAAGGCCCTGGTGAATGCCGGGGTTGATGCAGTGGTGGTGGATACGGCCCATGGCCACACACAGGGAGTAGTCACCGTTTTAAAGGATATCAAAGCAAAGTTTCCCGATCTGGAGGTTATTGTCGGCAATATTGCCACCGCAGCGGCGGCAAAGTATTTGGTGAATGCCGGGGCGGATGCGGTAAAGGTCGGTATAGGGCCAGGTTCCATCTGCACTACCAGGGTCGTGGCCGGAGTGGGCTTTCCACAATTTTCCGCCGTGCTTGAGGTTGCGGCTGCCATTAAGGGAAGTGGGGTTCCGGTGATTGCAGATGGCGGGATACGCTATACTGGCGATATCCCCAAGGCTATTGCGGCCGGGGCGGATACCGTAATGCTTGGATCGCTATTGGCAGGTACCAAGGAATCCCCGGGAGAAACCATTATTTACGAAGGGCGGAAGTTCAAGTCGTACCGGGGCATGGGATCTGTGGAAGCCATGAAAGAGGGCAGCAAAGATCGTTACTTTCAAGATGTGGAGGACGACATCAAAAAACTGGTACCCGAGGGTATCGTAGGCCGGGTACCGTATAAAGGCGAACTTTTCGAGAGTATCCACCAATTTGTTGGGGGTCTGCGTGCGGGAATGGGCTATTGTGGAGCCAAGGATATAGCGACTCTTCAAGAATCCGGGCGTTTTGTAAAGATTACCGCCAGTGGAATTAATGAAAGTCACCCTCATGATGTGACCATAACCAAGGAATCTCCTAATTATAGCAGATAGAATTCATCTGAATTGTAGACTTGGCTTAGCCTCTTAGGATAGTCTATTTTGCCCCTTCGCTATAGGATTTCCAGTCCTTTTCCTTATAGATGTTATCACCAAAATACTTAGCAATGTTTAGGAACGGTTTTGGTTTTTGATACCCGGGTACCGGGGAAAGCACGTTCATTTGCTCATCCAAGAAAATGGTAGTGGGATAACTAAGTCGGCCTTGCATTAAGGTAGCGGCAAATTCGTGGTATCCCCTCCTGCCAGAAGGAACAAATTTATAGGTGTTCCCCTTATATTCAATAGGTTCCTTCTGCTCGCCATCCAACTTTACCATATAAAAGTTTTCTTCCATATAGGAAGCTACCTCCGGATTTTGAAAGGTATCCTTATCCATTTTTTTGCACCAACCACACCAGTCCGTATAGATATCGATAAAGATTTTTTTAGGGTCTTCCTCGTTTAAGTCGGCGGCTTCTTCCCAAGAAAGCCAATTTACTTCTTGAGCACTACTCGTCAATACCGTTAAGGTCATCAGGACAATTGAAATATATTTCAGGGAACTCCTGGTATTTTTTTTCATGAAGTCTTTTTTTGGAACAGAATAGTCCAATTATTGTACCAAAAATAACGAAAATCCAGAACTTTTATTTTACCACTACTTTTTCTGTTTTGGAACGGAACAGCTCCGGATGGTCCACTTGGTTCTTGACCAGGTCGTCAAAGGTTTCCCGCTCCCGTATTAAAACGGCCTTTCCCTTATACCATAAAACCTCGGGTGGCCTAAAACGGGAATTATAATTACTGGCCATGGTAAAGCAATAGGCCCCGGCATTGCGGAAACAAAGGATGTCTCCTTCGGAGATTTCGGTAATCCTTCGGTTACTTCCAAAGGTATCGGTCTCACAGATATAGCCCACTACGGAATAGTAGCGCTCGCGTCCGGAAGGATTGGAAATATTGATGATTTCATGGTTAGAACCGTAGAACATTGGCCTGATCAGATGGTTAAAGCCCGAATCGATACTTGCGAATACCGTTGAGGTAGTCTGCTTTACCACATTCACTTTGGCCAAAAAATGACCGGCCTCGCTCACTAAAAACTTTCCGGGCTCAAAAGCCAAGGTAAGTTCCTTGCCATATTCCTTGCAAAAGGAGTTGAAGCGCGAACCCAGTTTTTTCCCCAGTTCCTCCACATTGGTTTCAATATCCCCTTTTTTATAGGGCACCTTAAACCCACTGCCAAAGTCTATGAATTCCAGGTCTCTGAAATTCTTGGCGGTCTCAAAAAGGATTTCCGAGGCATATAGGAAAACGTCTATATCCAGGATATCGCTCCCGGTATGCATGTGTATCCCGTTAATACTCATTTGGGTAAGCTCTACAATGCGCAACAAGTGTGGGATCTGATGGATGCTGATGCCAAATTTGGAATCGATATGCCCTACGGAAATCTTTGAATTGCCGCCGGCCATAACATGGGGATTGATCCGTATACAAACCGGGATATCCGGGTGCTTGCCACCAAATTGTTCCAAAATGGACAGGTTGTCTATATTGATCCGCACACCCAGGGCGGCAGCTTCCTCGATTTCTTCCAGGGACACCCCATTTGGCGTGAAAATAATAGCCTCCGGTTTAAACCCTGCCATAAGGCCCAATTTCACCTCTTGGATGGAAACGGTATCCAAGCCGCTGCCCAAACTGTTCATTAATCTAAGTATGGAAATATTGGACAATGCCTTGGCGGCATAGTTCAGTTTTAGGCGTTTAACGCTTCCGAAAGCCCGGGTGAGCCTTTGAAATTGCGATGTGATTTTTTCGGCATCATAAACATAAACCGGGTCGCCATAGGTTTTCGCTATTTGTAGTAAATTGGCATATTCCATAAAAAATCCTCTTTTCGGCAAAACTAAAACCTTAAGTCCGTACGAACAAAAAAAAGAGCTCAAACATAAAAAATACAACAATTTGTTATTTTTAAAACAGAATGAACAAAAATATACCTTTGTTATTCCCTTTAGGGAATCGTATTTTTAGCCCTGGAGAATGGTGTTCAAAAAGGTGGTGTGGCCCGTAAGTTTTTGCGAGGCAATCACTTTAATTCCGAAAGCGTGCTATGAAATGGGCATGAACCTTTTTATGCATATCCTACCGCATATGTTTAGAACAAGTTTTGGCGAAAGGGGAGCGGTCGTCCTGATGGCTATCGGGTTCTCAATTTTTTAATTGCCGTATTATTAATAAGTTAAAAAGATTTAAGCGCATGAAACTACCATTGTTCCCTTTACGCTCCGTTTTTTTCCCCGGGGAAACCGTTCCCCTCCATATTTTTGAGGAGCGCTACAGGCAATTGATACATGATTGTAAGAACGAGGCCGTTACCTTCGGGATTCCGGTTTATATATATGATGGGGTTGCCTTTGGTACCGAGGTACAGCTGGTAGAGATAGTAACCACCTATGGGGGCGGCGAAATGGATGTGGTATGTGTGGCAAGACAGGTGTTCAAGATAATTACCTTTGATCAGGAAATGGAGGGCAAGCTCTATGCTGGAGGCATAGTGGAGTTCTTGGACAATTTACGGGACGCGGATACAAAAATGAAAAAGGATGTGCTTCAGGGTATCGAAGAGCTGTATGACCTCATGGGAGTTCCCTATACCGAAATACCCGTGGAAAAGTTTAACAGTTTTATTTTGGGCCATAAGATGGGGCTTTCCTTTGAACAAGAGTATCAATTATTGCAAATGCCCAGGGAAAGCGAACGTTTGGCCTTTATTAAGGCCCACCTCATGGCTACGATAACAGTTCTTAAAGAAGTGGATCGCACCAAGCGCAATATTGAAATGAATGGCGATTTTCGGAATTTTGATCCTTTGGACTTTAAGGACTTTAAAATCCATTGACCGGATCCATTACTCCTTACCGAATCCGTACTGAAAACTTTTTGGGACGAACTTTCATTTTTTTGATTTGAGACTTTTATCTTTCGGGAGGGCTAGCAACTGCCAACTATTTTCCTATTTTTGCCGGTAAACTTAAAGACACTGCAGCTATGAACCTTCACGAATATCAGGGAAAAGAAATATTGGCAAATTTTGGTGTACGTATACAAAGAGGGCTCGTAGCCCATAATGCCAAAGAGGCCGTTGAGGCCGCCAAGCAACTTACCGCTGAAACGGGAACCGGTTGGCATGTGATCAAGGCTCAGGTACATGCTGGAGGACGAGGAAAGGGAGGTGGTGTAAAACTGGCCAAAAACTTAAAGGAGGTAGAAGAACTGGCGGGACAGATTATCGGTATGAATCTGATTACCCCCCAGACCTCGGCCGAGGGCAAGAAGGTACACAAGGTATTGATAGCCGAGGATGTTTATTATCCCGGGGACAATGAGCCCAATGAATACTATATGTCAGTATTGTTAAACCGGGGTACCGGACGTAATATGATCATGTATTCCACGGAGGGAGGAATGGATATCGAGGAGGTGGCCGAAAAGACCCCTCATCTGATTTTCACGGAGGAGATAGACCCCTCAACAGGTCTTTTGCCTTTTCAGGCCAGGAGGGTAGCCTTTAATTTAGGACTTTCGGGAACCGCATTCAAGGAAATGACCAAGTTTGTGACCTCGCTCTACAAGGCCTATGAACAAAGCGATGCCAACCTTTTTGAGATCAATCCCGTGCTAAAGACCTCGGACGATAAGATCATGGCGGTGGATGCAAAGGTTTCCATTGATGACAATGCCCTTTTTAGAAGAAAGCAATATGCGGAAATGAGGGATTTGCGTGAAGAAAATCCCATTGAGGTAGAGGCGAGGGAGGTAGGCCTTAATTATGTGGATCTTGATGGCAATGTGGGCTGCATGGTAAACGGCGCAGGTTTGGCAATGGCCACTATGGACCTTATTAAAATGGCCGGTGGCGAGCCTGCAAATTTTTTGGATGTGGGAGGCACCGCGGATGCCAAGCGGGTAGAGGAGGCCTTTCGTATTATTTTGAAGGATCCCAATGTGAAGGCCATCCTTATCAATATTTTTGGCGGGATCGTTAGATGTGATCGTGTGGCACAGGGCGTGGTGGATGCCTATAAGAATATGGGGGACGCCATTAATGTTCCCATCATCGTTCGGTTACAGGGGACCAATGCGGAACTTGCCAAGGAAATCATAGATAATTCCGGTTTGGCGGTACATTCTGCCGTTCAGTTCCAAGAAGCTGCGGATAAAGTAGAGGAAGTCCTGCATTTAAATTGGGTATTTTAGGAAAAGGGACGCACTTTAGTACGTCCCTTTTTTTGTTTAATATATTGTTTGTCAACAAGATGTATTAAAACCTGTGTTGAATTTTTGTTTTGAGGTGGATAAGAAATTCAAAAAAAACCTGCTTTACTGTAACACCCTACAGTTTTTGGAAGTCTTTTATGTAATTCATCAATTATTTATTCATCAAAAAACGAGTATCATGAGAAAATTAGGTTTTGTATGGGTGGCAATTGCAATACTATCAGCATCAAGTATTCTGGCCAATAATCCAATTGGGGACACTCCTGTAGAGGCTATGAAAGCACAGGTCAAAGAACTATTGTCCAGCTATCAGGCCGATTTAGACCAACGGAATTCTGTTACGGCTACCATTCGTTTTATGGTAAACCGGGAAAACGAGTTCGTGGTGTTGTCCGTGGATACCAAGGACAAATATTTGGGGCATTTCATAAAGTCCAAATTAAACTATCGCAAAGTGAATGCCCAGGGAATTTCCAGGGGGCGCAAATACATCATTCCACTTAAGGTAGTCATCTGATAATAAGTAATCCCAATGAAATCCTGACATGTTTAAAGTAGAAAGACGGTCAGGATTTTTTTTTGTTGTCAGGTCGCGCTGGTTTGTTCTTATATTTCACATGGGAAATATCCGGATTGCCCCTATGAGCGTATCGTTTGGGCGAAGCGGTGTTCTTTGGGGGCAAATTCTTTTTTCGCAATAGTACCTCTCCGGGATGAGTGGGCTTTTCCTTGGTTCCCCTAAGATAGAGGATTAGTCCGTTTAAGAAATTGCGCAAAATTTGATCGCCACATTCCATGTACTTTGGATGGTCTTCTTTCCTAAAAAAGGCCCCGAGCTCACTTTTGGAAATCTTGAAATCCGCCAACTCAAGAATGGAAATAATATCGTCGTCGCGCAGTTTTAAGGCCACACGTAATTTTTTAAAAACATCATTATTGTTCACATAGTACTTTTTAAGCGCATATTGCAAATATAGGGCGGCCAGCCCAGAAATCATGCCTATTCTTGGGAGCTGTTTTTAGATTTTGTGTAAAAAGCGGCGTATTTCCTCACATTTTTTTTACATTCTTTAAATCTGATTATGAGCAATTTACATATTTTTTGTATTTTTTATTTACAAAAATATAAGAAAATACTGTAATAATTCGTTATATAGGTAAGTTGTTTATAGGTTTATACTTTCAAATAATTGATCATGTATAGTTCTTAGAACAATAGGAAAAGAATTATGCCCCCGAAATCCGAAATCATCCGATTTCGAAACAACGCAAGGGCATCTCGTGTAGCGTTGTACTATGTTCCCCCACATATATAACTAAGGATTCCCTTTGATCCTTGGAGCTGTAGCCATTTAAACAATTGGTCTATGGGCTCCGAACGGTTTTAAAGGGAATCCCACTAACCATGTTTACGGATGAACAAGGAAACCGAAGGGCTTGCAGGTCTATCGGAAATGATTGAAATGGCCCGGGCGGACAACGTCATTAAGAAGTCGGAGTATCAATTTATCCTGAATCATGCCCATGCCCTAGGTGTGGATAAAGGTATCCTTAAGGATTTATTGAGCCAAAAACCGAATAGGGTAAAACGCCTACCGGTCTCTGGTGATGTAGATCACTTCCATAAGCTTATACAGCTTATGAAAATAGATGGTGAGATCCATAGCATGGAACAGGGCCTGCTACAAATACTTGGCCTTGGTATGGGCTTTAGGCCATCCATGGTAAAG
>JBCBSN010000221.1:0-7562 GCA_039819225.1 Bacteroidota bacterium
GGAAGAAGGTGTCGATACCAAAATGCTGGTAGTGGCCGACGGCGATATCATTAAGAACCAATTGAGAAATGGATCTCCTTTGGAACTAGGTTATGACAAATGGACCAACAACTTTTATGGCAATAAGGAATTTCTGGTCAATGCCATGAACTATATGTTGGACGATAACGGACTTATAAACATCCGCAACAAAAAAGTGGCGATTCCCCTGTTGGACAACGAACGGATAGCCGAGGAAAAAACAAAATGGCAAATACTGAATATTGGGCTTCCCATAGGTTTGATTTTCATTTTTGGACTGTTTCTGAGCCGTTGGAGAAGACGGCGATACCGCTATTGAGTGTTGATAAGTTTGTTTCCGTAAAAAATACATTTAAAATATCTTTGTTTGAATGCCGAGGCTTCAAAAACCCTTGCTTTATCGCTCTTAAATGGCGCATAAGACCATTGGGACGGCACTGGTCCAAACGTTAAAAAACAACGAATGAAATTTATAGTATCCAGCTCCTATTTGTTACAGCACCTGCAAGTGTTGGGCGGCGTGATCAACTCCAGCAACACCCTCCCCATTTTGGACAATTTTCTTTTCGACCTTGATCAGGAAAGGCTTACGGTATCCGCATCGGACTTGGAAACCACGATGAACTCGGTTCTCAAGGTAGATTCCCAGGATAAAGGCACCATTGCCGTACCGGCACGATTGCTGTTGGATACTTTGAAAACCTTTCCGGAACAGCCCTTGACCTTTGTGGTAGAGGATAACAATACCGTGGAGATAAGCTCCAACCATGGCAAATATGCCTTGGCCTATGCCGATGGAGCCGAATTTCCCAAGGCGGTGGAGCTGGCCGATCCAAGTTCTACCAAGTTGTTGGGAGATATTCTGGCTACCGCCGTGGCCAAAACCATTTTTGCAGCCGGAAACGATGATCTAAGGCCCGTGATGAGCGGGGTATTCTTTCAGTTCTCACCGGAGAACCTCACCTTTGTTGCAACAGATGCCCATAAACTGGTAAAATATCAACGTGCAGATGTATCCGCATCCCAGGTGGCCGAGTTTATAATGCCCAAAAAACCGCTAAACCTTCTCAAAGGTATTTTGGCGGGTAGTGAGTCCGAAGTCCTTATTGAGTATAATGACAGTAATGCCAAGTTCAGCTTTGACGATACCCAACTTATCTGCAGGCTCATAGACGGTAAATATCCAAATTACGAAGCCGTAATCCCTAAAGAGAACCCCAATAGACTTGGCATATCCAGAAATCAGTTTTTGAGCTCGGTTCGCAGAGTTTCCATATTTTCAAATAAAACCACCCACCAAATCAGGCTAAAGATCGCTGGTGCCGAATTGAATATTTCCGCTGAGGATATCGATTATAGCAATAAGGCCGAAGAGCGTCTTACCTGCTCCTATCAGGGAGACGATATGCAGATAGGGTTCAATTCCCGTTTTCTTACAGAAATGCTCAACAATTTAAGCTCGGACGAAGTTTCCCTGGAAATGAGCCTCCCCAACCGCGCCGGAATCCTTACTCCTGCAGATGGGCTGGACGAAGGCGAAAACGTAACCATGTTGGTAATGCCCGTGATGCTGAACAATTGATGGATAATCTGCCCTCATAAAAATGAAAAGCCCTGGGAATCCCGGGGCTCTTTTTTTGTAAAGATCCGGTCCTTAAGAAAAAAATCGGATGGTCATGAAATAACTTGGGCGTTCCCCATTGGCCGCACGTACCGCATTCACTATGGGCAGGATAAAAGCCGTGATGCCCACCACGATAAGGCTCAAAATACCTAGGCCAAAAAGTAATATGGCGGGGATACTTATAAAAATCAGTAAGAGTACCGTTAATTGAAAGTTAATAATCGATTTTCCATGCTCGTCCATTCCCAATACCTTATCCTTAGAGGCCAGCCAGATGAACAAAGGTACTATAAGCCCTCCAAAACCCGTGACATAGGTGAGCAACTGGGTAAGATGTGTTACTGCCAAGAGCGAGTTGTCCGTGCGGAACGTTGTTTTTTGATTTACTATTTCCATTTTCATTTCTTTTGATTGATGTACTTATATGACGTAGCATAGATGATTTTGTTACAAAAAAACGGAACCCCGAGGAGTTCCGATTTTTAGCCTTTACGTCAACGGGCCCTAGCTATTGGTAAGTGCAGCAGGCATTACTAGATTTTTCGTTGCAGCTTGGCCAACTTCGCTTTGTCCTTTAGGATATTGCGCCTCAACTTGCCTATTTTTTGATTGATCTTGTTCTCTCCTACAGGGGACAACTTGCCCTTGCTCTTGTCTTTGATCATCTTACTTTCCAATTTGGAAATTTTGCCCTCCGCCTTGTTTATGGAATTTTGCCGGGATGCAATATCCTTCGCTAGTTTTTCCTGTTTTTTTTGTGCCTTTTCTAACTTTTTTTGCGCCTTCTCTTCTTTTTTGGCCTCTTTCTCTTCTTTTTCGATTTCTTTCTTTGCCATTTTCTCGGCCTTTTCCTTTTCCTTCAAGGCCTTCTCCTCAGCTTTTAGCATTGCTTCCGTCTTCTCATGCATTGGCGCGTTAGCAGACGGCAAAGATTCCGTATCCTGCGCATTTACGGAGTAGAGGGTACAAAAAGTAATGAACAAAAGAATCTGTAATCTTTTCATGGGAAACTTTTTATAGTTAATGTATTTTTGTGGTGTCCAAGATATAAAAAATCTTGGACAAGTGACTTTATCAAAGACCGTTCCAAAAATCATGCAATATCTGTACTTCCGTAAACTAAGGATTCTTTCGACCCATGTGTGAAGACATTAAGCAATTAATATCCTATTGTTTTCCTTACATTCCGAAAACATTGCACCATCCTAGTTTTACTTCCCTAACCCAAACAAGATTCCGAATGAAGCCTGCTTGTCCGTGCATTGCGTTATTCTTACTTTTTGCTTCCACTCTTAGCGCCCATGAACTAATGGGTACCGTTGTCACGGAGGATGGTACTCCCATTGATGACGTGGGGGTGTACAACAAAACCACCGGTGCCTATACCTATACCAACGTCTCCGGATATTTTGAGCTGGACGACATCTCGGCGGGGGATCTGATCTATTTCTACATTATTGGGTACAAAACAAAGGAAATGACCATCCAGGAATCCGATCTGGACAGTACTGTGAAAATTGTTCTGGAGGAATCGGCAGTATCCCTAGATCAGGTAATACTGGTATCCAAAGTAAACGCGCTTAGCAATTTTGTCAATGTGGATGTAAAAGCTAATCCGGTAAAATCATCCCAGGAAATATTGACTAAAGTTCCTGGCCTTATTATTGGCCAACATGCCGGAGGCGGTAAAGCCGAACAGATTTTCTTACGAGGTTTTGATATTGATCATGGTACGGATATTACCATTGAGGTGGATGGGCTTCCCGTAAACATGGTTTCCCATGCACATGGTCAAGGCTATGCGGATATGCACTTTATAATTCCCGAAACCATCGATAATATCGATTTTGGAAAAGGTGCCTTTTATGCAGAAAAAGGGAACTTTAACACAGCGGGCTACGTTGGGCTGCAGACCAAAAAGAAAATAAACGAAAACATGTTACTCGTAGATGGTGGAATGTTCAATACCATGAGAACCGTGGGCATGTTTAAACTAGCCGAGGGTGATTATAGTAATTCCTATTTGGCCTCGGAATTGGTACTTACCGATGGCCCCTTTGAATCCTCACAAAATTTTAATCGACTCAACGTCATGGGACGATACAACTTTAACAATAAGGAAAACCAGGATCTAAGCATTACCCTTTCCCACTTTCAGAGTAAATGGGACGCCTCCGGACAAATCCCTCAACGTGCAGTAGACCAGGGTCTTATATCACGTTTTGGTGCCATAGACGATACGGAGGGCGGTAATACAAGCCGATCTAACATTTTGGTGAACCATTTAAGGCAATTGGACGAGCATTCCCGGATGCGTTCCAAGGCCTATATCACCAAATACGATTTTGAACTGTTTAGCAACTTTACCTTTTTCTTGGAAGACCCGGTCAACGGAGATCAAATTAGACAGAAGGAAAATCGAACTATTATCGGGGCCGAAACGGTTTATGAGCGTTCTATACATATAGGGGACCATGATTCCCAATTAAAGTATGAAGCGGGAATTGGCTTCCGTTATGATGATGTGAACGAGGTACAACTATCCCGAACCAGCAACCGTCAAGAACTTTTGGAGCGATTGGCTTATGGCAATGTTGATGAGACCAATGGCTATGGTTTTTTTAATTTGACCTATAAGAAGAACAGGTGGACGATAAACCCGGGATTGCGGGTGGATTACTTTAAGTTCGACTATGAGAACCTGCTCTCCGAGACCTATGACAACCGCAGTCAGGATGAAGTCTTTTTAGGCCCTAAGTTGAACATTATCTACGCCGCAACCCCTCAATTACAACTTTTTGGAAAAACCGGTATCGGTTTCCACTCCAATGATACCCGGGTCGTCATTGCAAATGAGGCCGATGACATACTGCCAGCAGCTTATTCGGCGGATTTTGGCACCATATTTAAGCCGACCGACCGCCTGGTGCTCAACGCCACTTTGTGGAACCTTTTTCTAGAACAGGAATTTGTATATGTGGGCGATGCGGGCATCGTGGAGCCCAGCGGAAAAACCCAACGCTATGGCATCGATTTTGGATTGCGTTATCAATTGACGGATTGGTTGTACCTGAACGGAGATATCAACTATACTTATGCCCGTAGTACGGAAGAAGCGGATGGCGAAGATTTGATTCCGTTGGCTCCCGATCTTACTTCTGCCGGTGGATTGGCATTCCGCAATTTGGGCAACTTCTCCGGAAATCTCAACTATAGGTATATCAAGGATAGGCCGGCCAATGAGGATAACTCCATTGTGGCAGAAGGCTATTTCATTACCGATTTCAATATCAACTATACGTTGGATAATTGGACTTTTGGCGTCATCGTTGAAAACCTTTTTGATTCTGAATGGAACGAGACTCAATTTGCGACTGAAAGTAGATTGTTCAACGAACCGGAATCCGTAGAGGAGATACATTTTACCCCTGGAGTACCCTTTTTCTTAAGAGGGAGGGTAAGCGTGAATTTTTAAAAGGCTAGAACATTGGTGTAAGAACATCCAATATTTTTATCGAAATGTGATTTAGGCCATTGGAAAATCTTGGCATTTGGCACTCACTCGGCTATCGAGCCGTTTAGAGATTATAGATTTTAAAGATGGGCCAATCCCTGCCCGTAGTGAAGGCTGCAAGTAGGTTACATCATTGCGCTATTTTGTACTTTTGCCAAAATGGGATCTGTGTACCATACCGATAGTATTATAGCCCTGGCCACTCCTTCGGGTACCGGTGCCATAGCTTTGATCCGTCTTTCCGGGGAGAACGTCATTGGGCTGGTCGATGGTTGTTTTAAATCGGTGCGTGGAAAACAACTATCGGAACAGAAAAGCCATACCATTCACTTAGGCCATATTATGGACGGTGAAACGTTTTTGGATGAAGTGTTGATCTCTTTGTTCAGGCGTCCCAATTCCTATACAGGGGAAAATGTGGTGGAAATCTCCTGTCACGGTTCTACCTACATACAGCAGCAGATCATCCAGCTTTTTTTAAGGCATGGTTGCCGTATGGCCAAGGCCGGGGAATTTACGCAACGTGCTTTTTTGAACGGAAAAATGGACCTCAGCCAAGCGGAGGCCGTTGCCGATCTTATCGCTAGTGAAAATGAAGGGGCCCATACGCTTTCCATTCAGCAAATGAGAGGTGGTTTTAGCAACGAGATCAAACAACTACGGGAAGAGCTATTGAATTTTGCCTCCCTTTTGGAGTTGGAACTCGATTTCTCCGAAGAGGATGTGGAGTTTGCGGACCGCAAGCAATTTCAGGAGCTCTTGCAGCACATCCAGAACACCTTAAAACATTTGATTGATTCCTTTGCCGTGGGCAACGTGATCAAGAATGGGATTCCCGTGGCCATCGTGGGCGAGCCCAACGTTGGGAAGTCTACCCTCCTTAATGCGCTATTAAATGAGGAACGGGCCATTGTTTCTGAAATGGCAGGGACTACCCGTGACACCATCGAGGATGAGATTGCCCTGGGCGGTATCGGGTTTCGGTTTATCGATACGGCCGGAATACGGGAAACCCAGGATGTGGTCGAGGGCATTGGCATACAAAGGACCTTTGAAAAAATGAATCAGGCCAGTTTGGTCATTTTCCTTATAGATGCGCAAGAGTTTCAGGTCTCAAGTTCCAAGTTTCAGGCGCAATTCAAAATCACGACCGACAAATACCCTGAAAAGCAAATTTTAACGGTGCTTAATAAAATAGATACGATCAATGAATCCAAATGGGAGGGCTTAAGATCCACTTTGCCCCCTACTACCCTATTCCTTTCGGCCAAAACGGGTCAGGGCATGGATGAACTCACAAAGGAACTTTTAAAATTGGTAAATACCGGTGCCCTACAAAACAATGAGACCATTGTGACCAATACCCGCCATTATAATGCCCTGTTAAAATCCTTGGAGGAAATTCAAAAGGTGATATCCGGAATGGCCAATGGGCTTACCGCAGATCTGCTGGCAATCGATGTGCGGGAGGCCCTATATCATTTGGGTGAGATTACCGGGGAAGTCACCAATGATGAGCTTTTGGGAAATATCTTTTCTAATTTTTGCATCGGAAAGTAAATGCCCTTCCCTACACCATAAATGCCCCTTAATGAAACGAAGGTTTAAAAAATTTTGGAAACTAGTATGGCAGTCCACGCTGTTTTGGTCCATTGCTATGGGCCTATTTGGGCTGTTTCGGTATTATGGCCTAGCGGACAATGAAGGAATTGCACTGACCGGGAATTTTGCAAGGACCCCTATTTCCAGCATTGTCCTTAACCATGTTTTTATCGGTTTTTCTTTGGGTATCCTGTATGCATTGATTGATGTTCTCCTTGAAAGGTTTGGTCCAAAAAAGATATCTCTTGGACTTGATCTGGCAGTAAAAACCTTGGTATACTTTATAGCTACCATTGCCCTTTTTACCCTTGTTCTGGAGCTCTTTTCATGGCTGGGGATCGTTCATATAGATAATAGCGCAGGTTGGTGGCGCACCAATAAGACCTTTTGGATAATTATGCTCTATGTTGTGCTTTTGTCCGTGGTTTTTTCGTTTATCAAGATTGCGGCTGAAAAGTTTGGAAGGGGCATCTTTTTAAAGATGCTTCTGGGGATCTATAAAAACCCCAAAGAGGAAAAGCGTATTTTTATGTTCTTGGATTTAAAGAGTTCCACCACCATTGCCGAACAACTGGGACATTTTAAATATAGCCAATTGATACAAGATTGTTTTTATGACCTCAATGCGGTGGTTCACAAACATGAGGCAGAGATCTATCAATATGTAGGAGATGAGGCCGTATTGTCCTGGCCCTATAAAAAAGGACTGGCAAACACCAATTGTGTAGACCTCTTCTTTTCCTTTCAACATCACATCAAGGCCATATTTTTGTAAATAATAGTTTGTCTTGGCCTTGATGT
>JBCBSN010000222.1:0-7409 GCA_039819225.1 Bacteroidota bacterium
TTTCTTCAAAATTATCATCGATCATATGTTCCGCTGCAAAATCTATGGAGATATTGTCCATTTGCCGGTTTTTTATTTCTTTTTCCAGCATATAAAAGGCATTTCTTATGGTGTCTGGTGTATTGTTATAATAATTATTCATAATATGGGGCGTACAGATAAAATTGGTAACCCCGAACTCTGCAAAACCTTTTATAAGTGAAATGGATTCCTGTACCGTTTTTGCCCCATCATCAATTCCAGGAAGAATGTGGTTGTGAATATCCACAAACCCTTTTAAATAATCTATCAGGAATTTCCGCTTTCCAAAAATTTGAAACATATCCACTATTTCTGAAGCAAAAGTACGGGGATTTCATTTAATAGGATTGACCTCCATGGGCAAAAAAGGGTATTGTGAATGCTATGGGTTGTCTTCAAAATCTCAAATGTATAATGGTCCCGTTTCTAGTGGAGAGATAAGCCGGTTCCCCTTCGGAAACGATTATCGGGATCTTACATAAAGCCGCCGGGAAATAAATTTTAATATTTTATTTAGATTAATTAAAAATAAGGAATATATTTGTCTCCATAATTCAGATTGATTCTAAATAAAAACACCTGTCCAATCACAAAGCTCTATAAAATGAAAAGCCGATACTTACTTGTACTAGTTCTATTCTGTTCTATGGGGGCTGTTTCCCAAACAACCTTAACCGGAACTGTTTTTGATGAGAAAAATGAACCGCTCTTCGGGGCTAATGTCATGTTGACACGGACAAAGGGGACCACTACGGATATCAATGGAAATTACCGTATTGCCAATGTGATACCGGGGACATATACCCTAAAAGTATCCTATATAGGATATTTAGGACAGTCGAAGACAGTGGCGATTACTGATGATGAGCTAAACATAGACTTCAATCTGGTTCCTGCTACGGAGCAACTACAACCTGTGGAGATTATAGGTCGTAGGGAGACTGGATATCGTAACACGGTTTCCTATGCCGCAACAAAATCCGCTGCGCCGGTAAAGGATGTGCCCACCACCATTAACTTTGTGACCAAGGAACTCGCTTTAGATCAAGCTGCCTTTACCTTGAACGATGTTGTAAAAAATGTGAGCGGCGTAAACCAGTTTAGTTTTTATAATGATATTTCCATCCGGGGATTCCGGGTCCAAGGACAACGAAATTCGGGGAATTTGGTCAATGGCATGCGTGCTTTTACCAGTTTTTGGAAACAGCAACTTATTCCCCATATTGAACGAGTAGAGGTTATTAAGGGACCTGCTTCGGCCTTATTTGGAAACGCATCCCCGGGCGGAACGATCAATAGGGTTACTAAAAAACCACTACCCGAGGCCAGACAATCCATTACCGCGTCCGTGGGTAGTTTCAATACATTTCGCACCTTAGCGGATTTTACCGGACCAATGACCCAAGATAATACATTGTTGTACCGGTTGAACATTGGATATGAAAATACGGATGGTTTTAGAGACCTTCAATTTGGGCGTAACTTGGTATTGGCACCCTCTTTTTCATTTTTGCCTACGGATAATACCAAATTGAATTTTGATATTGTCTATCAGGATTCACAAGGCCGTCTGGATAGGGGACAGGCGGTTTTCGGTAATGGAGATTTGTTTTCAACACCCATAACCAAATCTTTAAGCGCGGCCAATGATTTTTTGGACGAGATTAGTTTGACCGCCACCGTATCGCTCCAACATAATTTTACGGATAACATTAGCTTTAATAGTATTTTTATGCGCTCGGCCTATGACGAAGATCTTTTGGAGCATCGCACTTCTAACCGCTTTGCCTCTTTGGGCGACGGAAGTATTGATGAGGAAAAAGTGGCCATGCGGGTTTTTATCCGGAAACGTAGCTGGGATAACAACAATTTTAACAATTATTTTAATTTTGACTTTGACCTGGGAAGAGTGCGAAACAAACTCTTGATAGGATATGATTATTTCCAACAGGAATTGCAGCCCGGTGGTTCCCAGCTGGAAGCGCGCAGTTATCTGCTGCAAAACGGTACGGCCACCAATGTCTTCAATCCTGATAATGCAGCGGATTTTGTGCTGGACGAGGATGGCAATCCGGTAACCAATGTGGATCATTTTGATTTAACATCACCTACCGCCAACGGGCTAAGGGATATGACCAATTATGTGTACACCACGCGAACGTTCAATCAATTCTTGCAGCGGTCCCATGGGGTTTATCTACAAAACCAGGCTGAAATAGGGGATTTTAAGGTTCTTTTGGGTCTAAGACAGGAGTATTTCACGGATTTTACCGATTACAACAGTGTTGATGAACAGCAAATAGAACAAAGTGCCTTTTTACCACGCTTAGGTTTGGTCTATACCTTGAACAGCAATGTGAATCTGTATGGCACTTGGGTACAAGGTTTTCAGCCACAGACCGCTGTGGACATAATAAATCCGGATGCTGGTGGACCTTTTGATCCCTTAGAAAGCGAATTGTTTGAAATTGGTGCAAAATCCGATTGGTTCAAGGGCAGGCTTAATGCCTCCCTGGCGATTTATCATCTTACGCAACGCGGGGAGCTCTACAATGCGGACGATCCGGACAATCCCGAACGTCTAATCCAGATAGGCGAGGAAGAAGCTAAGGGATTTGAATTGGATATTTCCGGTAACATTACCCCAAATTGGAGTCTTGTGGCGGGCTATGCTTTTAATGATGCAAAGTTTACGGAGAGCGATGACCCAGCTGAAATTGGTAGGCAAAAACCAAATGCGCCAAGACATATGGGCAATCTATGGAGTAAGTATATCCTAAACGAAGGAAGGTACAAAGGAGTTGGATTTGGCCTGGGTTATAATTTTGTATCGGAACGGTTTGGTTCCATAGTGGCCAGTGGTGCGAATCCTACGGAATTCCCATCCTACGGGCTGTTTGATGCCGCGGTGTATTATAATTTGAACAAAGTACAGATACAGGTAAACATAAACAACCTGTTCAACAAGACCCACTGGGTAGGCGGTTATGACTTTATTCGGGCCTTCCCTGGGGCACCGAGAAATGTCATGACTACGGTGTCCTACACCTTTTAAGGATGAAACTCCGAAAAAAAAACGTTTTTTAAAATACATAGTTGGATCGGTGCCCGGCTCAGTATCTTGTTTTTTATTGTGTGTTTTTCGGGGACCTTGGCCACTTTGAGTCATGAAATGGATTGGCTTTTTATTTCAGAGATTCGGGCTACTGGTAATCTCGGGAATTGGGCGGCCCGTAACACTATTGTTGAAAATTTTAAAAAAAACTACCCTAATGCATCCATGGACTTTTGGTTACGTACGGACGAACCCTACCTATGCGATATTATTTACAAGAGTGATAGTGGAGAACGCAGCTATGTATTCGCCAATCCCTATACGGGTAAAATACAAGGTGAGGCAAAGCTTACCTTTCAGCGCTTTTTTCGGGACTTGCATTATTTTCTATTTATCCCTTTTCAGATAGGACATTTTACGGTCTTGATCTTTGGGTTTTTACTATTGCTTTCCCTGATTACCGCCTTGGTATTCTACAAGACTTGGTGGCGTAAGCTTTTTGAGCTTCACACAGGAAAGGGAGCTCTCGTTTTTTTTAGAAGCTTACATAGGCTCATAGGGCTGTGGTCCGTTCCGTTTACACTCCTGTTTTCCATTACGGGTATTTGGTATTTTATGGAACGCACGAATATCGCCGGAATATCCACTATCTCCAATCCCAAAAAGCCTAGAGTCACTACAGCGGTATCCTTTGAAAATGGTGATTCCGAAGACATGGACTTCTCCGATATCGACTATAACCGTGCGGTTGCCGAAGCGGAAAGGGCAATCCCGGGCCTTAGGGCAGGGGATATCCTTCCCCCTAAATCAAAGACTGATGTAATCTATATTTCGGGCGAGGGGAAGGTTCCCTTGGTACGCCAGCGCGCAAACCGGGTATATCTAGACCCCACGACCTATAAGCCGATCAAGGTACAAGATGCCCGGGATATTGGAACTACCATGTATATAAATGATATTGCCGATCCGTTACATTTTGGCTACTGGGGCGGTTTGGTCACAAAAATCATTTGGTTTTTCTTGGGCTTGGGGATTTCGTCATTGGTCCTCAGTGGGATCTGGATAAGGGCCAAACGCAAAGCCACTCAAAGGAAAGCAAAAAAACAAAGTGTAATGGGAATATGGCATTATATCAATTGGGGAGTATGTAGCATATTTTGGTTTTTCATGTACTATATATTAATCGATCGTTATCGTGTTTCCGGAAGTGCCCTTCTGGTCATTACCGCTGGCTGGATTATTTTTTTGGCTACGGCCTATTATCTATTTGTAATTCGGCTAAAGCGGGTTATCGCAAGCGCGATTTAAGGATACCTTTTTCCCATCTATATTCTCAAAACAATAGTCTTTGGATAAAGACTTAAAACCTCTTTGTACTCAGCGCTTTTAGAGGTAAGAATTCTTTTAAATAAAATGAAAATCAGTTGATTATAACTTTAACCGGAAAGACTCTAGTTTCCACGGGGAAGTAAGCCTGCTCGAAGGGAAAATGGCATAGTCATCACAAAAGTAAGTGTAACCCGGAACTTGTAAAGTTTTACCTGAACCCCAATTGAGCTCAAAATCCTTTCTTGCGAAAGGGGGTTATTTGTAATGGCTATAAATTGGACATTTTTTGACCGAAAACGATATGTTTTAAGTCAAAATTTGAACCAAAAATAGCCCAAGAACCTTCCGTGAATTAACTTTGAGGAATTTTATCCGACGCATTATTAAAAGATTAAAAAGTGATTCAATGAGAAGGTTTAACTTGTGTTTTAGAGTATCTAATATCATTAAAATGGGTATCCTAGCCCTAGGTGTGATAAGTCCATTTGGTTGTAAGGAAGCTACAACCGAGGTGAAAGAAGAAGTGATTGAAGTGCAGGCTATGAAGCCCAAAACCGTGATTTGGCACATTAAGGCAGTCCATCCGGAAGGGGGGCTTTTAAAGGTTAAGGCTTTGGACAGGGATGGGAACATTTATGATGTAAAAGCCATTCAAGATGCTGAGCAGAGAAGTCTTATGGATATCAAGGTGCTGGATGGGGAAAAACAGTTACCTATCAAGATGCTGGTAAGTGAAGATAAGTTTATTCCGGTAAAGGCGATTTCAGAAGATGGAACCATTTATGATGTAAAGGCATTGAACTCAGATGGCGCAAAGCTTGATGTAAAAGGGGTCCAAAGGGCCGGTAATATTGTTCATTTAAAAGCCATTAACAAAGAAGGTGCGTTTTATGGGATCAAGGCCATTTCCACAGATGGTAAACTAAATGATGTCAAAGGGGTAAAAATGGTAAAAGCGGACAGGGAGACAACAATCAATGGGCACGCCATTTTTGCCCATGTAAAGGCCTTGCCCCAAGGTGGATTGGTTGGGGATGACCAATTGTGGAACGTAAAGGCCATTCATCCAAAAGGGACGTTTTTAGATGTAAAAGCCATTGACAAAGCGGGCAATATAATTGATGTAAAGGCCATTCAAGACGCTGGGCAACATAGTGTAATGGATATAAAGGCTTTTGCAGGGGGCAAAGAGTTACCCGTTAAGATGTTGGTCAGTAATGACAACTATGCTCCGGTAAAGGCCATAGCTACTGATGGAACTATTTATGACATTAAGGCCCTTACTCCGAGCGGGGATAGGTTAGATGTAAAGGGTGTGGAACGGTCTGGAAATATCATCCATATAAAAGCCATAAACAAAACTGGCGAGTTTTATGCGATAAAGGCCATTTCCCGCGACGGGGAATTAAACGATGTCAAAGGAGTAAAACTATTTAAGGAAGATACCGAAGCCGAAATAAACGGACAAGCCGTATATGCCCATATCAAGGCCCTGCCCCATGTAGAGTAAGGGGAATGGGAACACACCCTATATGGTTGCCGATAATTTGGGTTGGCTAGGGGTTGTTTAGCCAACTCAAGAATTTGGTGACATTGACTTTTGCCACATGGACCGGCCCTTCCATTTTGGGTGAAAAGATAATTTTTAGCCTCCTGGTTTCCGTTTTGGAACAGGAAACGATACTGTCCCTTTGGGCAATGATCTGTCTATTGATTTGAAAGAACAGTTTTGGTGGAAGGACTTCCTTTATGACCTTAAAAGAATGGTCGTACAGGTAGTCCTTCCCATTTTTGGTCATCAAAAATGTATACTTTCCACGTTTTACGAAATAGGCCAAGTCGTCTATGGAAACATTCACGATGCGATGCCCTTCCTTCGCGGCAAAGTGTTTTTTTTGCAGGCCGCCTTCCATTTTTTGGACCTGCATATTATGTGCCCTGTAATAGAGAAAAAGATAAATAATGTTGATTAAAAGGCCGAGGAGAACAATTAGGGGAAATTCCAAATAAAGTATGGGACTTTCCCTTAAAGGAATAACCAAAAAATGCAAATAGATGATTTCCAAAAGAACGATAAAAAGGCAAGGCAACAAAAGGCCGAACACCGTCTGATATTGTATAAGGGTGGATGTTTTTCCTTTCCATCCTATTTTCTTATAAAGCGTTGAGGAGACCCATCGGATATAAAATCCAAAGCCAAAAGCACATAGCAGGGCAAAGAGAACATCGGTATAATAGCTTGGCATGCCCAAGAGCTGTTGGAAGCTGTTGTCATTGCCTATATGTACGGCAAGCAGGGCAAAAATGGGATACACATAAAGGAACAGCCCGTTATCCCTTATTTTGATTTTACTATTTTCTTTTTCCGGTTTTAACACCATTGCATTGCGCATAAGTATGCCTGGACAAAGCTAATGGAATCCCTTGAAATATCGCATTGACTCTATAGCAAATGATTATGCAATAAGGAGGGGACATTTGTTGTAATGCGTAATAAAATGTTGATATTAAAACTGTTACGAATTCAGTGTGCGTGTGGCCTTGTCCAGCGGATTGATCATCCCCTAAATTTAAAATGGGGACTAAAACAAAAGGAGCAGAACTCCACCCTAAGGGAATCTGAGGAAATGGAAAGGAATCCTATAAAAATCAGGCCCTGTTATACCTTTCGGATGGTATGGATATTTATCTCTTTTTGTTTTCCTTTTAGCCGCACGGTTCCTAGGGATTTGGATAAAAAGGATCTGCCTATTTTTAAATCGTCCAAAAGAGCCTCCGAAATCAATATGGGAACATTATGCTTGTTGCACTCCCCTTGGATTCTGGCCGAAGTGTTGATGACATCACCGTGATAGGCCAACTCCTTCTTAACGATTCCAACCTCGGCAACCATTAAAACACCACCGTGCATCCCAGCTTTAAATTCGGGAACAAGGCCATATTTTTGTAAATAATAGTTTGTCTTGGCCTTGATGTGATGTTGAAAGGAAAAGAAGAGGTCTAC
>JBCBSN010000223.1:0-7404 GCA_039819225.1 Bacteroidota bacterium
TGCCATCGTTAAAAAATAATTCCGTAGCTACGGCTATGCAATGATTTTTTGCCTTGCCCTGGCACAAAATACCTCTATAACCTATACGACACTTTAAACTTGACATAGCACTAATCCCGTTCCGTAAAGGTTAGCATAGCCGATCTTGGTTTTAAGGTAATCAAGGGATTGACCTGTATCTCCGCGATTGAGGCTAATTCATATTTTTGGACTACCAAGGCTAGAACCATCATCATCTCATATAGGGCAAAGTTGTTTCCTACACACATTCGGGGACCGGCCCCAAAGGGAAAGTAATAATCGGAAAAATCCTTTTTATTCTTGAGATCAAAACGTTGGGGGATAAATTCGTTTGGACGTTCCCAAAAATGGGGATGGCGATGCAATTCGTACAGGCTCATCAACCAAATGGTACCTTTTTTAAAGGTGTGGTCCCCAATTACATCTTCATCCAAACTCACCCGATCCATAAAATAGGCAGGGGGATACAGTCGCATGGCTTCTTCCACGCATTGTCTCGTAAAAGACAATTGCCCCAAGACTGGCATGATATCGCCTTTATTGAAATCAATACCCCGTACTTCCATGTACAGTCTTTTCTGCATTTTTGGATGCAAAGCCAACAACCAGAGCGCAAAACTGAGTGCATTGGCCGTGGTTTCATGCCCCGCTGTGAACAATATCATCACTTCATCCAACAACTGTCTCCTCGACATGGGCGTACCGTCCTCATACCGGGCCGTGATGAGCATATACAGCAAGTCATCCCTTTCCTTATCCAGGTTGACCCGTTCCTGGACAATGCCGTTCAACAACTCACGGGCCTCCTCGGAAAGTCTTAGGTGCCTCTTGATTTCCCCGCTCCATTGAAACCACCATTTGAGATAGGGAAGTCGCATTTCCTTAATCAACATTTTTTGATTCTCCTCCGTAATCTGTTTTAGACGTTGCATACGCTCCCGTATATCATCTGTGCTAAACAGGGATTGGGCCACCACCTGAAAGGCCAGATCGCCCATTAGCGGAAATATATCCTGAACTTCATTTGGCACTATACCGCCTAATTCGGTAGTAATAGTACTATGCATAATATCCAAAAGTCCTTCGAGTTTTTCCTTGTGAAACGCCGGCTGGATTATTCTACGGTGCACCCGCCATGGCTCTCCATTTGTTGTTAATAGGCCATGGCCTACATACTTGGCCAAATCCCGGGTCTGTAATGCGGACTTATGGTAGTTTTTATGATTTTTTTGAAGGATGTGCCGTACGGCCCATGGGTTTCTGGTAAAGACCCAGTTATTCTTTCCACCGAGATCTATTCGAAACGTATCCCCATATTTTCGAAAATACTTTTGATGGAAAGGCAAGGGGTTTTTAAGGATCTCCTTTCTGTTTTTGAGCACTTCAAGTCTGGGAATGGTAGGGAGCCTATCCATTAGAATAGGCCCGGTTGCCGCCCTCCTTTTATCCTTCCCAAGTGCCGGTAGGCCAATTCCGTAACTTCACGACCGCGCGGGGTGCGCATAATAAAACCTTGTTGTATGAGAAAAGGCTCGTAGACCTCCTCAATGGTTTCGGCACTTTCGGATACTGCCGTGGCCAAGGTGGTAATGCCAACGGGGCCGCCTTTGAATTTATCTATGATGGTAGTAAGAATCTTATTGTCCATCTCATCCAGCCCATGGGCATCCACATGCAGGGCATTGAGCCCAAACTGTGATATCTCCATATCAATGTTCCCATTGCCCTTGATCTGGGCAAAATCCCGTACCCTGCGCAAAAGTGCATTGCAAATACGGGGGGTACCCCTGCTACGTCCTGCAATCTCAATGGCCGCCTCATTGGTAATGGGCACCCTTAGGATATGGGCGCTGCGCTGTACTATGGTAGAAAGCAATTCCGTATCGTAATATTGCAGACGGCTACTAATGCCAAAACGTGCACGCATGGGAGCGGTCAATAATCCGGAGCGCGTAGTTGCCCCGATAAGGGTAAAGGGGGCAAGATTTATTTGAACGGAACGCGCATTTGGGCCCGTTTCGATCATGATGTCTATCTTATAATCCTCCATGGCGGAATAGAGGTACTCTTCCACGATGGGACTCAACCTATGGATCTCGTCAATGAACAGTACATCCCGTTCCTGCAGATTGGTTAGCAGACCGGCAAGGTCCCCGGGTTTGTCCAAAACGGGGCCTGAGGTAACTTTGATGCCCACCCCCAGTTCATTTGCCAAAATATGGGCTAAGGTGGTTTTCCCTAGCCCTGGAGGTCCATGAAACAGGGTATGATCCAAGGCCTCTCCACGAAGATTGGCCGCTTGTACGAACACTTCCAAGTTTTCCAAAACCTGTTCCTGGCCCGTGAAGTCATCAAAAGTGATCGGCCGTAACGCTCTTTCAATATCGAGCTCCTCTTGGGAAAAACTTCCTGATGTTGGATCCAAATTCTTGTTCATGTTCCAACAAAGATACTAAAGAGGGTATTAGGAATACCATTGTTCCTAGCAAATAGGAAAAAGCTTCGTATGTTAACTTAACGTTAAGTTTTAAAGCCTTTTCCCAAACGAAATTCATCAACCTGACATTTGTCATCTTTTTCTGCCTTCCTTATCTCCTAAATTTGCAGTGATTTTATGAGCAAATATATTTATCAACTTTAAAACAGAAATGAACATGGCAGAAGCATTTAATCTACGTAAATACGGGATTGAGACAGAGATCATTTACCGCAACAGCAGTGTCCCCGTACTTTACGAATTGGGGTTACGCTTGGAAAAAGGTACGGCCATTTCGGATGTTGGGGCATTGATGACCTATTCCGGTGAAAAAACGGGCCGTAGCCCAAAAGACAAGCGGATCGTTAGGCATCCCGATTCTGAAAAAAATATCGACTGGGGCAATATCAACATAGGATTGGACGAGCACACTTATATGGTCAACCATGAGCGGGCCTTGGATTACCTGAATACCCGGGATCACCTTTTTGTAGTTGATGCCTTTGCAGGCTGGGATCCAGATTATCGTATTAAGACCCGTATTATATGTACACGGGCCTATCACGCATTGTTTATGCAGAACATGTTGATCATGCCAACCGCGGAGGAACTGGCCAATTTTGGTGAACCTGATTATGTGGTTATGAACGCCGGTGGTTTCCCTGCCAACAGATACACTTCCGAAATGACCTCCAAAACCAGCATCGACGTGAATTTGGAGCGCAAGGAAATCGTAATCCTGGGTACACAATATGCCGGAGAAATGAAAAAAGGCCTATTTGGGGTAATGAACTACCTTATGCCACTGGAAAACGTTATGCCCATGCACTGTTCAGCCAATGTAGGTGAAAAAGGTGACGTTAGTATCCTCTTCGGTCTTTCCGGAACCGGAAAAACTACTTTGAGCGCCGATCCCAAGCGTAAGCTTATAGGTGATGATGAGCATTGCTGGACGGACAAGGGCACTTTTAACATTGAAGGAGGCTGTTATGCCAAAGCCATTGACCTATCCGCCGAAAGCGAGCCCGATATCTTCAATGCGATCCGCTTTGGAACCGTTCTGGAAAACGTGGTCTATGATAAAGAAACCCGGGAAGTAGACTATTCCGATGTTTCCATTACCCAAAACACCAGGGCGTCCTATCCGATAGAGTTTATTGACAACGTACAAATACCTTGTATAGCAGGACATCCGGAAAACATTATTTTCCTTACCTGTGATGCTTTTGGGGTATTACCTCCAGTGAGTAAATTGACCCCAGAACAGGCCAGTTACCACTTTATCTCAGGATATACCGCCAAGGTTGCCGGCACCGAGATGGGCGTTACCGAGCCACAGGCTACTTTTAGTGCTTGCTTTGGCGCCGCCTTTATGATGTGGCACCCTAACCGTTATGCCGAGCTTTTGGCGGAAAAGATTAAAGAGCATAAAGCAACGGCCTGGTTGGTGAACACTGGATGGAACGGTACGGGCTCCCGTTTTAAGTTGAAACATACCAGGGCCATGATCGACGCCATTCACAACCATGACTTTGACCATGTAGATTATGTCACCGACGAAGAATTCGGGGTTCAGATTCCCACAAGTTGTCCCAATGTTCCCGAAGAGGTCTTGATTCCCAGAAATACTTGGGAAGATCAGGAGAAGTATACCCAGGTGAAGAACAAACTGGTTAAACTTTTCAATGATAACTTTGAAAAATTCAAGGCCAATGTTAATCCTGAAATTATAGCGGCAGGGCCAAAAGTGGCCGAAACCGCCTAAGGATAACTTTCTGACTAACTCATGTGAAACCCCCTGTGCAGACTGCGATAGGGGGTTTTTCTTTTATGCCGTCCCAAAAGGAAATACCCCATTTTCCTATCGGGTCTTCCCTCCTCGACCGACTCGTACCGGCACCCATAAGCGGTCCTGCCGTAAACTCAAAAAGTTCAAACCACTTTATCGGATGTAACACTTGTTTATGGTTATGTCCGGGATTTGATGAAAAATTGTATTTTAAAGCTATGAAACGAGCATTAACAAACCCGCCTGAACGGGCCGGTTTTAAAAATTTCTTTTAAAAGGTTATGTTTATCCCGAATTCTTGGGATTAATGGGAGAACGTAGTGGTTGTCCCGTCCCGATAGCTATCGGGAGCTATCGGGATTCCAAATTTTATAACTCCTTTTTGGAATAGTTACTAAAACTCAAACGTGTGAAAAAGAACGATTACACCCCTGGGGTACTACAGTATGTTCCTTTTTTTTATGTGATATGGTCGGATGACTTGGTCTCTACCTCTGAGACCAATGTCGTTACCAAGGCCATAAACGAGGATACCACACTTTCGGCTTCAGATCAAAAAAAACTATTGTCCTGGTTAAACGTTCAAAAGCCCCCTTCCCATAGGAAATTGAAAAAGTGGAACCATATTGTTTCCCATTCACAGGTAAAACTTGTGGAGAGCGAGACCTATCCCTTAAGTACTTTTAGCCAGAAAGTAGTATGCCACTATCATGAAACCTGTCCCTTTAATGACAGTTTAAAGCATATTGAAGTAAATTTGGGCATACAACCCAATCACTACAACCATCTTTTTGATGTTGAGGTCGTACATAAGAACACCTCCGATTTTTACCATGCGACCGTATTGGATACCCTGCTCAAAGGAAGACATGCCGCTGTCGTCGATACTTTCCGGGAGGTTCTGGACCATCCATTTTTCAAGTGGGCCCTACATCGTCAAAAAGAGGCATTTCGCAATATTGTCCTGGAGCAAGTACGTTTTTTGGCCGATAGAGGATATGGTGCCATGGCCTTTCCCGAGACTTATGGGGGCACTTCCAATATGGAAGGTTATGCCCATATCTTTGAGAACATGATGTATGTTGATGGAAGCCTCACCATAAAGTTCGGGGTGCAATTTGGCCTTTTCGGGGGAAGTATCCAAAAACTGGGAACAAGGACACATCATGATCAGTATCTGGAAGATGCCGGCAAGGCATCCCTGTTGGGTTGTTTTGCCATGACGGAAACAGGGCACGGATCCAACGTACGCGGCATTAAGACCACCGCCACCTACCATAAAGCTACTGACAGCATCATTATACATACTCCGGGAAAGAATGATAATAAGGAGTACATTGGCAATGCCATGCATTCCAAAATGGCCACGGTATTTGCACAACTCATCGTAGCGGGAAAAAATGAAGGCGTACACGCCGTGTTGGTTCCTTTGCGGGATGAGCGCCATCAGCTTCTGCCTGGAATCCAGGTTGCCGATAATGGTTATAAACTGGGCTTAAACGGTGTGGATAACGGAAAGATATGGTTTGACCAGGTTTCGGTCCCTCGAAAAAATCTATTGAACAAATACGGTGACATCAAAGCGGACGGCAGCTATACCTCCCCCATAAAGAATCCCAATAAACGGTTTTTTACTATGCTGGGAACACTTGTAGGAGGGCGTATCTGCGTGGCTCGTGGCGGGCTGGGCGGTGCCAAGGTGGCCTTGGCGATTGCCATAAAACACGCCTTGCGGAGAAGGCAGTTCAACGATACCATCAAAATCCAGGAAGATCTGTTAATGGACTACCCTACACATCAATTACGGCTTACGCCATTGGTGGCAGGAGCCTATGTGTATCATACCGCACTGGATAGGTTGATGATGGAGTATTGTAATGAGGACCAACCGGACAAGCGCAAGATAGAAACCCAAGTGGCCGGTTTAAAATCTATGATTACCTGGTATGCCAATGATACCATTCAGGAATGTCGCGAGGCTTGCGGGGGAAAGGGTTATCTTATTGAAAACCGTATTGCGGACCTTAAGGGTGACGTTGATATCTTTACCACCTTTGAGGGAGACAATACCGTACTCCTGCAATTGGCCGCCAAAGGTGTACTCTCGGACTTTAAGGCAGAATTCAACAGTGCCGGCTTTACCTCCGTTCTAAGAATCCTGGGCATGCGCATAAATGACACCCTGACCACTATAAACCCCGTATATACTAACAAAGTGGATAAAGATCACCTGTACAATACAAAGTTCCATAAGCATGCCTTTAATTATCGCACCAGGCGGCTCACCTATTCCTTGGCCATGCGTATCAGGGATTATGTAAAACAAGGTATGCCATCATATCAGGCTTTTTTAAAGGTACAGACCCATTTGCTGGCCCTGGGAAAAGCATATAGCACGGAATTGGCCTATACCTTTTTTTGTGATTTCACGGAGACGATTAAAGACGAAAAATATCAAGAACTCTTTCAAAAACTGGGTACGTTGCATGCCCTTTACGAAATCCGAAAAGATGCCCAATGGTTCTTGGAGCAGGGATATATCGGCGGAACCAAATCCAAGGCCATACGCCAAAGGGTAGAACGACTCTGTTCCGAGCTCCGGCCCCATATTGGGGTTCTTGTGGATGGTTTTGGCATACCCCAACACTGTATGAGCGCGCCAATAGCAAAATAACCATGCTACTTTGGAAAAACCAATCACATGTAATCAATCTTGGGAACGAGGAAACCGCCACACCCCCTGAACAGAAAAAGAACCACTTTAGTGCCTCGCATTAAAGGCCCCGTACTTTTTTTCACATATCCTAAACAAATAAATTCCAGTCCATAACCGGGGATATTCCATTTAAAACAATCTTAATCCAAGTATATTGGGCTAAGAAAACAATTGTGTTTACAATCGTATTGCAAGGTATGGCATAGCATTGTCCGGCAACGGGCGCATAACCAAAAACACATATATTCTTACTAGAATTATATTTTTTCTTACACCACATACATATCCTACCTTGGCACACACCAATCATCCCTACCTTTAGTATTAGATGTTGTCGCAACAACATTGGAGTTTATTCATCAATTAAAATCAAGTAGTATGAAAACAGTAGGTAGTAGAGAC
>JBCBSN010000224.1:0-7387 GCA_039819225.1 Bacteroidota bacterium
AGAATTCCTCGCTGGTAAAAATATGGTCTTTGATAAGATGGGTAAGCGAGGTATATTCTAACAAGCCTACTTCATTTTTGACCCAATAACCAAATTCTTCATAAGAGCCCGTAAAGATTTTATAATCCAAATACGCTACGGAACGCACTATGGTTCTGTTGGGCAATTTGTTCAAGGTCCATGCCTCCCCGTTAAAATGCAACAACCCGGCATTATTGGCCACAAAGAGTTCCCCGTTTCCATCAACCGCAAGACCCCAGTTTTTTCCCGCGGCGTTATAGTCGGATATAGTGTAATTGTAGATAGGTGGCAATAAGGTATGGGTCTGGGACCAAAGGCATAGGGCGAAAAGATATAAAACGGATACGATGGTTTTTTTCATGTCGATGCAATTGGGAATCGATCCCAGAGATGAATATAGGAAAAAGAACAGCGCTATACGAGCTCTGGTTTAGGAAAGGGATGGCCATTGCGTGCAATGGTAACGAAACCGAGATCTTGGGCCTTGTTCTTTGTTATTGGATATGGGCCTTGTGGTAAGAAAAGCATGTTAATTATGGATAAATTCCAAATTATGGGAAATATTCCATATCTTAGTTGTTCTATTTTTAGAACCCCCATGCAAAAGACCATTCTTCATTTGGATTTGGACACTTTTTTTGTCTCTGTGGAGCGCCTGCTCCATCCTGAGCTCAAGAACAAACCCTTGTTGGTAGGGGGTATTACCGACAGGGGCGTAGTGGCGGCCTGTAGTTATGAGACCCGGGGGTATGGCATACATTCCGGAATGCCCATGAAGATGGCCAAGGAGCTTTGCCCGGAGGCCAAGGTGATCAAGGGCAATGCGGGGACGTACAGCAAGCATTCGGATGTGGTTACGGAGATCATCAAGGAAAGCGTTCCCGTTTTTGAAAAATCCAGTATCGATGAGTTCTATGCCGATCTTTCCGGGATGGATCGTTTTTTTGGGTCTTATAAGTACGCTACGGAACTTCGTATGAAGGTGATTAGAGAGACTGGTTTGCCCATATCGTTTGGGTTGTCCGTGAACAAAGTGGTGTCCAAGGTGGCCACCAACGAGGCCAAGCCCAACGACCAATTAAAAATCGATTTTGGCCTGGAGAAGCCCTTTTTGGCCCCGCTCTCCATTAAAAAGATTCCCATGGTGGGTGACAAAACGTATCAGACCCTGAGGAATCTGGGCATCCGGCAGGTAAAAACAGTACAGGAAATGCCCATGGAAATTATGCAGCGGGTACTTGGGGCCAATGGGGCCGTTATCTGGAAACGGGCCAATGGGGTGGACCATACCCCGGTAATCCCATTCTGCGACCGAAAATCCATTTCTACGGAACGCACTTTTGACAGGGATACTATAGATGTACAAAAATTAAAGGGCATCTTAATGGCCATGACGGAGAATTTGGCCTATCAACTGCGGCGGGGAAGCAAGCTTACCGCCTGCATTACCGTAAAACTCCGATATTCGGATTTTAATACCTATTCCAAACAATTGCGGATTCCCTATACCAGTGCAGATCACATCTTGATCCCCAAAATATTGGAGCTGTTTAACAGATTGTACAACAAACGGATGTTGGTACGGCTGGTAGGCATTCGGTTCAGCCATTTGGTATCCGGCAATTACCAGATCAATCTGTTCGAGGATACGGAAGAAGCGTTGAACCTGTACCAGGCCATGGATTATGTTCGCGACCGGTTCGGGGACCGTAGCGTGTTCCGGGCCTCGGCCATGGGGGCAAGGACTATAGGCAGGATGCACAATCCCTTTAACGGGCAGCCACCGATCGTTTTGGCGCATCGCAAGCAGTAGGTGGTAGCAGTAAATAATAAAAAAGTGGACAGTTAGCAGTTGCAGTATTCAGTAAGGGATAACATGTTCAATTGCATTTGTGCTTACAACTCGTATTTCGTACCTCTAACTTCGTACTTTTTTAACACCAAACACCAAACACCAAACACCAAACACCAAACACCGAACACCAAACACCGAACACTAACATCTATCTCAACTGCCACACATACTACAGCATGCGCTTTGGAACTTTTTCCGAGTTGGAACTATTGCACCTGGCACGGGAGAACCACGTGAAGCAATTGGTACTAACGGACATCAACAACACCTCCGCCTGCCTCAACTTTGTGCGCAAGGCTCCGGAGTACGATGTGCGGCCCATCCTGGGCATCGATTTTAGGAACGGTGCGGATCCGTGCTTTGTGGGCATTGCCAGGAACAATGAGGGCTACCAGGAGCTCAATACCTTCCTTTCCCACCACCTGCATAACCAGCAGGAAATTCCGCTGCAGGCCCCAGCTTTTAAAAATGCGGTTGTAATATATCCTTTTGAAAAAGTGCTGCTCAATGAAAAACGGGATTTTTCAAGGCATGAGTTTATAGGGATTTCCGTAAAGATCCTTAGGCGCTTGCCCTTCTCGCGTCTCAAGGACTTTAAGGACAGACTGGTGGTGCAACAACCGGTCACTTTTCGGAACAACCGGGATTTTAACGCCCACCGCTTATTGCGCGCGATAGACAATAATGTGTTATTGAGCAAGTTGCTGGATACCGAAGTGGCCGATGCCGATGAAAAGATGTTCCCTGTCCAAAATCTGGCCCAGGTGTTCAAGGAGTATCCCCACATCCTGGAGAATACGGAACGGCTCCTGAAGGCTTGCAGCATTCATTTTGATTTTTCCAAAGACCGGAAGCCACAAAATTTAAAATGCTATACGCATAGCATCGAGGAGGACGAACAGTTGATTGAAAAACTATGTGAAGAAGGCTTACCCCATAGATATGAAATAGTTACCGATGCCGTAAAAGAACGTGTACATAAGGAACTGGGGCTTATTAAAAAAATGGGCTTTGTATCCTATTTTCTGATCAATTGGGACATTGTTTCCCAGGCACGGAAAAGAGGGTTTTACTATGTGGGGCGGGGCAGTGGGGCCAATAGTATAGTGGCCTATCTACTCCGCATAACCGATGTAGATCCTATGGAACTGGATCTGTATTTTGAGCGTTTCATCAATCTGTACCGGGCCAATCCGCCGGATTTTGATGTGGATTTTTCCTGGCGGGATAGGGAGGAGATGACCCAATATATTTTTGATCGTTTTAAGAATGTGGCCTTGGTGGGTACTTATGTTACCTTTAAATACAAAGGAGTGGTACGCGAACTGGGCAAAGTGTTCGGGCTGCCCAAGGAGGAAATCGATATATTGAGCGAGGGCCGTTATCAAATTTCCCGCTTGGACAGTGCCTCCAAGCTTGTCCTCAAATATGGGCACTTGATCCAGGGGATGCCCAACTATCTAAGCGTACATGCCAGCGGTATTTTCATTAGCGAGCGTCCCCTGCATGTTTTTTCCGGTACCTTTTTGCCGCCCAAGGGATTTCCCGTTACCCAGTTTGATATGGTCATTGCCGAGGATGTAGGGTTGTACAAGTTTGATGTTTTGGCACAGCGAGGGCTAGGGAAAATAAAGGATACTTTGGCCATAGTTGCCCAAAACCAACCGGAAAAGGCCCATTTTGACATTCATGACGTCAAGCGTTTTTTTAAAGATCCCGTAATCAATACCCTAGTGAAAACGGCGCAATGCATGGGTTGTTTTTATGTGGAATCGCCCGCCATGCGGATGTTGCTCAAAAAATTGGAGGTAGATAATTATTTGGGCCTTGTGGCGGCAAGCTCCATTATTCGCCCGGGAGTGTCCAAGAGCGGGATGATGCGCGAATATATCTTGCGCCACCGCAATCCGGGGAGGGCAGAAGCCAAGGCCCATCCCGTGATGCTGGACATTATGCCGGATACTTATGGGGTAATGGTATATCAGGAAGATGTGATCAAGGTGGCCCATCATTTTGCCGATTTGGATTTGGGCGAGGCCGATGTACTCCGCCGGGGCATGAGCGGGAAGTTCCGGTCGCGGGAAGAATTTCAAAAGGTAAAGGACAAGTTTATAGACAATTGCAGGAAAAAGGGGTATGCGGATGCCCTGATTTTTGAGATATGGAACCAGGTGGCCAGTTTTGCGGGTTATGCTTTTGCCAAGGGCCATTCCGCCTCCTATGCCGTGGAGAGCTACCAGAGCCTTTTCCTTAGGGCCTATTTTCCCTTGGAATATATGGTGGCCGTATTGAACAATGGGGGAGGGTTTTACCGCGCGGAGTTTTATATCCATGAGGCCCGTATGATGGGGGCTACCATCCATGCGCCCTGTATCAATACCAGCGAAATAGCCAATGTGATCCACGGCACCCATTTGTATTTGGGAATGATGTACCTCAGGGACCTGGAACAGCGGACCATGGAAAGGATCCTAAAGGAACGCAATGCACACGGCAGCTTTATTTCCTTGGAGGACTTTGTGGACCGGGTGCCCATTGCCATGGAGCAATTGGCCATTCTCGTGCGGATCGATGCCTTTCGCTTTACCGGGACCAATAAACATCAATTGTTGTGGAAGGCCCATTTGTTGGTCTCCAAGCACCAAGGTGTGGAACACCCCAGGCTCTTTGTCCCCAAACGGAAAGAGTTCAAGATTCCCCAATTGAGCACTACGGACTTGGAAACCGCCTTTGAAGAGTGGGAACTGTTGGGTTTTCCCCTTTGCAGCCCGTTCCGGTTGTTGGAGGATTCCCCTAAAAATCAAAAAGGGCAACGCGATCTACAGCGCTATCTCAACAGGCATATCGATATTTATGGCTATCTGGTCACGGTAAAGAACACCAATACCCATAGGGGAAAGCGGATGCATTTTGCCACCTTGTTGGATCAGCATGGGGCGGTTTTTGATACGGTACTGTTTCCTCCCGTGGCTGCCAAATACCCCTTTAGGGGCAAGGGCATTTATCGCTTTTACGGCAAGGTGGTAAGCGAATTCGGTTTTCTGAGCATAGAAGTTATAAAGATGCAAAAGCAAAACTATATCCCAGATCCACGCTATGCGGAGTTGAAGACCAGTAGGAAAGTTTTGGGCTTCCCGAGCGTGGGTAGGGGATAAAGCGATTTGGATTTTGCGTTTCTGTCAAGAGAGCTTAAAACATGCGTTCGTAAAAGTAGTTGACCTATTCCATGAAAGAACTCCTAATCAAACGTATGTGAGCATAATTTCTTTACAGCGACTCAAAAAAAGTCTGCTAGGGCCATCGTCTTTTTTCAATGAAATTGCCTTTTCAAACTTTTCCATGGACATTTTATAATTCCGGTTCCGAAAAGCAAATAATCCTTGAGCGAAATAATGGCAAAACATTCGATACTGTTTCACGGGCTCATCATTTAAATTGCCATCAACCGTAAATATCTTGACGGGATTTTGTTTTCCCTTTAGGAAAACGGAGTCAATTTCCCGACAATGAAACTTCGATGCCACCTTCGTATAGGTCTGCTCACAAATGAGTATTCTGGCATTGTATGTTTTAGTTTCATTTTCCAATCGTGCTGCTAGGTTTACCGGGTTACCTATTACCGTATATTCAAATCGTTTATTGGAACCAATATTACCGGAGATTACCTTACCCGTACTTATTCCGATCCCAATTTTAAGGTTGACGCCCAAATGGTTGCTCTGATATAAGGTATCCAACTTATTGAACATATCCAAAGCACAGGTAATGGCATTTACTGTATCGTTCGTGTTCGTGTAGGGAACACCAAATACCCCCATGACCGTATCACCAATAAACTTGTCGAGTACGCCATGGTGGCTATGGATGGAATTCACCATGGAATCGAAATATGAGTTCAACAAACGTACTACCTCATTGGCACCTAAGGATTCTGTTAGTGAAGTGAAATTCCTTATGTCCGAAAAAAGAATGGAGCATTCCCTATTTTTACTTTTCAAAATGGACAGATCCTCCCTATTTATAATTTCGTTTACCAGATGGTTTGGGATATATCTGCTCAAGTTGGACCGTATCCTTTTTTCTTTGGAAACGTCTTGAAAAATCCCAACGACCCCGACCAAATCCCCAGCGCTATTCTCCATAGGTAAAGCACTGAGGTTAAAAATCATTTTTCTCGTCTTCCCCAGAGTATACGTTAAATCGTACTCCATAAACTTCTTCTTTGTTTTTATGGGACGCAGGCAATGGATAAGGACCTTTCGGATTTCACCTTTTAATTTACTCAGGGTACGGCCCGTTTTAAATGAATCACTATGGGACAATTCAAACATTTTCAAGAACTTTTTGTTAAACGTTTGAATAGTCCCTTGATTGGTCAAGGTGAGAATCCCATTGTCCATATTCTCGATGAGGACGTTTAGGTAATTCTTCATTCCATTGATCTGGTTAAATAGTATGGAATTATCTATCGCAATACGGATTTGGGTGGCAAATCCTTCCAAAATAGCAAGCTCTTGTTGTCCGTAACCCCCTTTTTTGTGATTGATTACCTGTACCACTCCCAATATATTGCTGCTGGCTCCAAAAATAGGAGTACATAAAATGGAGCGTGTTGTGAATCCGGTTTTCAGATCAATGGAACGATCAAATTCAGAATGATGGTATGGGTTATTGACTATTTGTGGTTTTTTGGTCCTAAGGGTCAAACCTGCGATTCCTCTATTGATTTGAATTTCATTTCCATTTAGGCCCTTTGCATATTTGGATTTTAGCCCTCCGGTCATTTCGTCCAAAAAATACAACGTGCTCCTTTCGGATGATGTAATCTCCGCTGCTTTGGACATAATTAGGGGAACCAAGCTTTCAAAATCCAATTCGGAGGTCACTTTTCCAAAAGCATCCAATAGTGTTGAATAGGCTTCTTTCAGATTACTGTTTACTAGGGATAGCCTCGAGTTTTGAATTAATACAGCCAGAACCCCCGAAAAGGAAATAAGTGTTTTTTTTTCATCCTCACCGAATCTTCCTTTTTTGGAGTTCAGACTTTGCAGCCCTCCTACAATATGGCCCTTACCATCCTCGATGGGAACGCAGACCGTATTTTGAGTGGTATATCCCAATAACCGGTCATAGGAATCATCAAAAAAAGGGGAGGATTGGGGATTATTCTCAACTATGGGCAGGTTCTTCTTCACTGACTTTCCAATAAGTCCTTTTCCCAACGGGACTTTTAAAGTATAGCCTTTTACGCCTTGGGCAATAATACTTTCCAGTTCCTGTGTCTCCGGGTTTAATAAAAAAAATGTGGATCGATCCGCATTGACGGCGTTGGATATTTTGTCGAGTATCCTATTTATTTCATAGATCAAATGTTGCTCTGTCATAGCGTCTCATGATAAGAGTTTAGGATTTGCCCTGGACATACAACGACATCAATTTGGAACAGCTATCTTCTTGGGAAAGCTTCTTTAAGTCTTGGTGGCATATGGTATGGAGCCTTTTGATTCTCTC
>JBCBSN010000225.1:0-7379 GCA_039819225.1 Bacteroidota bacterium
TTTTTCTACACTACTTCGACATTAAAGAATTTTAGTTTAAAAAAAATGTCTTCATAGCATAAATGCTATAGACCGCTTCGAAAAATGTATAAGCTGCAAGGATCCACTGCTTGCGGGCCCAAAAGTTCGTGGTTAGGCCATATATAAGTAGGCCAATAAAACATAAACAGATACGTTAAGTAGTAACAAAGTTCCCCAAAATGAAGGTATCCCTACAAAGGAAGACTATTTATGTACTCCTATTTTGGTTTTCCGGTTTTTACATCTTTTACGGCCAAACGATCGGGCCGGATTTTACAGGGCTTGGGTATACGATAGACAATCTGGGGAATGTAGGAACCGTACCTCCCCGCTATGGCGGCATAGAGTTTAAGTATGACAATCCCAATGAGCTCTTAATAGGTGGAGATGCCAATTTTCCTTCAGGGGCCCTATATAAAATAGGCTTGGCCAGAGACCCATTGACCAATAACATAATTGGATTTACCGATAATGGCTCGTATTTTGCCGATGCAGCGGATTCTGATGAAGATTTGGAAATCCTTATAGGTGGTGTCCCAGTAAAAAGAAAAAGTAGTATAGACGGTGGGCTGGACTATGGTCCGGACAATGTACTCTTCTTCCCCACCTGGCACAATAGTTGGTTATTGCAAATACGGGATGGAGAAACGGCCATAAGCAAAGCCATTGATTTGGAAGAAGATGTTCCAGGTTGGACCGCCCATGAAGAAAGGAATGACCCTAGTTTTGGGGAATTCAATAACTCGGCCTCGGCCCTACAGTTTGTCCCTTGCGGCTTCCCGGGAGCTGGTCGCTTAAAAATAGCCACGTGGCCCATCGGATATTGGTACGATTTTACCGTAACCCCGGATGGTAGCGGAACATTCGACATTACCTTGCATAACGAAACCTTACTGGGTCAAGATACAGAAGGTTTTGTTTACGTGGCCAAGGGTGCCCCGGGTTTTGACGAACATTCTATCTTAATAGGTTCGTATACGGAAGGTATCATTTACGCCTATGATATAGATAATAATGGCGATCCCATATTTGGTACAAAGCGCGAATTTATTTCCGGAATAGATAATTACGAAGGGGCCGCTATAGATCCGCTTACCGGTGACTTTCTATTCGTAGATTGGGGGGGAGCCAATGAGCTTATCATCGTTCGGGGGTTTCCACCTCCAAGGTTTGGGAATACCATTTCGGCCGATCAGACCATATGCCCGGGAGATATACCCTTGGAACTGCGCGAGGTCCTGGATTCCGATTCCCAAGATCTGGAAAGGACCTACCAATGGCAAGAGAGTACGGACGGAATCAGTTTTAGTGATATTTCCGGGTCCACGGGATCCACCTACCAACCACCACCATTACATACCACTACATACTACCAATTAACCTATCGTTTTGAAAACACCGATCCCCAACTATGTGGTTCTGAACCATTGATTGCCGGCGATATGTCCATCACCATTACCACACAGTCTTTGGCAGCAGGGGAAATTGCCGAAGATCAAACCCTGTTGTTCGGCACATTGGCCGATCCTTTAACGGAGCTATCCCCTGCCACTTCCTCAGAAACAGTATCCCATCAATGGCAAAGTCGCACAGAGAGCGGGAGCTTTGGTGATATTTCCGGAGCTACGGGAAATTCCTATAGTCCCGGCCTTCTTACAGAGAACACCTATTTTAGAAGAGTGGATACCGCCTCACCTAGTGGGTGTTTCGATTACACCAACACAGTATACATTAGCTTTTCCTGTTTGGATACAGCCCCTGAAATAGGTACGGAACAGACCATTTGTTCTGGGGAAGTGCCCGACCTACTACAACAGACGGCGGTACCTACTGTTCCCATAAACTACAGATGGCAACAGAGCACGAATGGGGTGACTTTTGATTATATTATCGGGGAAGAATCCGAAAGCTACCAACCTCCAGCCCTTTTTCAGAATACCTGGTATCGCATGGAATATACAATTTCCGGTGCTGATCCAGGGGATTGTCTCCCCGAATATACATCAGCTATAATCATTACCGTGGCATCCTTGGACGCCGGCCAGATTGGACAGCTAGAACAAACAATCCTTGCAGGAAGTACGGCCAACCAAATCATTGAGACCGCACCTTTCGATGCATCACCGGGCGAGACCGTAACCCACCAATGGGAAAGAGGTCCTTCCCAGGACGGGGATTTTGAGCCGATCCCCGGGGCAAATAATCCTACATACGACCCTGGAGTGCTTTTGGACAACACCTGGTTCAGAAGAGTGGATACCTCTTTTCCCAGTGGATGTTCGCATATTACCAATGAGGTGCTCGTACGTTTAACATGTGCACCGCCAGCACCATCAATCGAGACCCATATGTTTTCCTGTAACGATCAAGGGCTGGAAAATGCTGTCGAAATTATGGTCTCCGCAAACGGGTACACTTTTTTCGAGTTTCTTTGGGACAATAATACGCCTAATGACACCAGCGATGATATTGTACTACAACAAGGAGATTCTCCCATATATATTGAGGAGCGCTTGGCGCGCCGACGGATAATCATAAAGATGGATTCCGGTTTTGGATGTACCGAGACCTTAGAGGTAATTCTCGAAGAGCGTCTTCCATTAGAAGCACAAATTGTAACGGAGCAAGACATATGTACGCCGAATACGGCGCAGGCCCAAGTAACTATTCAAGGTGGTCTTCCTCCGTATTTTGTTCAACTTAACAATGGATTGGAGTCCCAGGTAGGGATTGAAAGAGTAACTTATGGAAATTTGGACGAGGACACGGATTATACTATTTCAGTAAGGGACTCCAATAACTGTACAATATCGCTCTCCGCTTCTTTTGCCCCCATCATTAACTTGGATGCTTCAGTTGAAATTGATTATTTCTGTTATGCAGAAGGAGCGGGGCATACCAATTTGGTTTCTTTGTCATTGGCGAAACCGGACGAACTGGACAAACTTATTTTTACTTTGGACGGGGAGGATTCAAGCAGCGAAACCATACCCGAATTTACGGATCTTACACCAGGAAGACACAGTATTGCATTGTTACATGCTCAAGGTTGTATGGAAACATTGTCCTTTGAAATTGAAGAGATTCCGTCCTTGACCCTTGAGCTATTTACCCCGGGCACGGGAATTTTGGATGCTTTGGGCTCGGGAGGGGTCCCCCCCTATGTATACAGACTGGACAACTCCAGGTTTTCCCCGAACAGTAGATTTAGAATTACACAAACCGGCACGTATACCGTTACGGTACAGGATAGTCTTGGATGTGAAGCTTCGCAGGATATCTTTTTGGAAATCCTTCCCATAATAGTGCCCAATTTCTTCACCCCGGACAATGATATGACCAATGATTCCTGGAGGCCCAAAAATATTGAACAATACCCAATGGCACGAACAAAAATATTCGATCGGTATGGACGACACCTTGTCACTTTGTTTCCTACGGATGGATGGGACGGCCAATACAATGGCGGAGCCCTGCCTTCAGGGGATTACTGGTACATTATAGAATTAAATGGAGAACAAACCATAAATGAAGTGCCCGTATTAGGTCATTTCACCCTTTACCGATAACTTTATTCCGTACGAAAAGACAGTTTCGTCCTTTGATTCCACTGGTTTGCATACGGACAAGCTTGCCAAGAAACCCTACCTTTGTATGAATAAAACAAAGTCATGGGCAACATACGCATCACCAAGGAGTTCACTTTTGAGACCGCCCACGCCCTTTATGGTTATGATGGCAAATGCAAAAACATCCATGGACATAGTTATGGCCTATCGGTAACGGTTATCGGCCAACCAATCGATGATACCTCGCATGTAAAATTCGGGATGGTCATTGATTTTGGGGATTTGAAGAAAATCGTACAAGAGGAAGTCGTGGATCCGTTTGACCATGCTACCATATTCAACAAAAATACGCCCCATATAGAGCTGGGCCAGGAGTTGGAGCGCTTGGGCCACAAGGTAATATTGGTCAATTACCAGCCTACCAGTGAAAACATGGCCATCGATTTTGCCGCTAAGATCAAGGCAAGGCTTCCTAAAAATATCGCCCTGCACTCGGTAAAACTCCGGGAAACCGGAACGGCCTTTGCGGAATGGTTTGCGGAAGACAACTAAGGTTCCCTGTTTAGAGCCTGTTTTATATGAATAATGGATAGCGAAATGGTCGAATTTTCCTTTTCCCCGACCCGACTGTGGCGGGTGGAAAATTCTTCCGATTTCAGGATATGACGAAAATCTTATCCACTACTCACATTGTTTAAATAGCAGATTCCTTTAATTTTCAAGGCCAGGGTGGTTTTCCTATCTTTATCCTTACATGGAAAGATTGCACATTCCCGAAGGCAAAAAAGTCTATTTTGCCAGTGATAACCATTTGGGCGCCCCCACCCGAAAGGAAAGTCTCCCGCGAGAAAAGAAATTTGTAACCTGGTTGGAAATGGCGAGACAAGATGCGGCGGCCATTTTTTTATTGGGCGATCTCTTTGATTTTTGGATGGAATACAAAACCGTTGTACCCAAAGGCTTTACCCGTACATTGGGCAAGTTAGCGGAGATTTCTGATTCGGGCATTCCTATTTATTATTTTGTAGGCAACCATGATCTTTGGATGAACGGGTATTTTGAAGAAGAGCTGAACATTCCGGTTTTTTACAAACCCCAACAGTTTACCCTAAACGACAAAACCTTTTTCATAGGTCATGGAGATGGCCTGGGTCCTGGGGATAAAGGTTTTAAACGGATGAAAAAAGTATTCACCAATCCCGCGGCCCAATGGTTGTACAGAAAGTTGCACCCTGATTGGGGGGTTCGCCTAGCCCAATATTTTTCCGTAAAGAACAAATTAATTTCAGGAAAGGAAGACATTAAATTCCTGGGTGAGGAAAAAGAGTGGTTGGTGCAATATGCCCAACGCAAATTGGAGCAACAACATTATGACTACTTTGTATTTGGACATCGCCATCTTCCCTTGGAAGTAGACCTTGACGGAAAATCCACATATGTAAATTTGGGGGATTGGGTCGCCCATTTTACATACGCTGTTTTTGATAATAGTGCACTCTCCCTAAAACACTTTTAATCTCCTTCCTAATCCTAAACTTAATAGAGGTTTAAAGCATGTTCCCAAACAAAACTGGATCGAAACCAACCCAATGGTCTTTTTCTGGGGCCTTGTACCATATACCAAAAACATAGGCTTTACAGGAACCTTGAGTCTATCCGGAGGAAATACGGGCTATTGGACAGCCTTAAATCGGAAATCCGACCCTATGGTCTTTTTACTTTTTGAAAATTCATAAAGCTGCTCTATCGAAAAATGTCCTTTATCGTAAGTCGCGTACCTTTAATTGTAAGTTTTTCTGACCCTGCCATTCATTTTCGTCCAAGGAAAACACAGCATCAAAAGGAGTCCCCTTTTTTACAATGGAAAGGGTATCCCCAAGGTTAAACCCGATGGCACCAATGGGCGCAGATCCATTTTGGGCAACAGTTAATTTTAAATGCTTCTCCGTTTCCCCTACCCCTCTGGCATAACCCGTGTCCTTAAGTCGCTCTGCCATAAAGACCGGAGTCATATTACCCGGGCCAAAGGGGGCGAATTGCCGAAGGATACGCCACAGCTTTGGGCTGATTTGATGCAGTTCAATTTTAGCATCCACCTTAATTTCCGGGGTCAACAGGTCGGGGTCTATGGTTTCGGATACCACCTTTTCAAACCTTTCCTTAAACATGGGGTACTTTTCCTCCAACAGGGTAAGGCCCGCTGCATAGGTGTGGCCTCCGAACTGTTCAAGACAATCCGAACATCCTTCCAAGGCATGGTATACATCAAAACCTTTTACCGAACGTGCGGATGCTGCAAGCTTATCCCCACTTTTGGTAAAGACCAGAGTAGGGCGATAATAGGTTTCCGTAAGACGGGAGGCCACTATGCCAATGACACCCTTATGCCAGGAATCCTTATACACCACGGAAGTGTATCGGTTTTCTTCCTTGTTCTCACGAATCTGTGAAAGGGCCTCTTCGGTTATGGCCTGATCCAGTTCCCTCCTATCGTAATTAAATTTTTCTATTTGTGCAGCAAAGGCAGTTGCTCGGTCAAGATCCGTTTCCGTTAAAAGATTCACCGCGTGCTGTCCATGTTCCATACGTCCTGCGGCATTGATCCTTGGGGCAATGATAAAAACAACATCTGTAATGGTAAGGGTCTGTTTTTTTATCTGATTCAGAATCGCCTGAAACCCTATTCTAGGCCGTGAGTTTATGACCCGAAGTCCATAAAATGCCATTATCCTGTTTTCTCCGGTAATGGGCACAATATCGGCCCCAATAGCGGTAGCCACGAGGTCCAAATAGGGAATAAGGTCATCAACGGTTTTACCTTGTTTTGCGCTTAACGCCTGTACCAATTTAAACCCCACCCCGCATCCGCATAGTTCCGCGAAGGGATAATTACAATCGTCCCGCTTGGGATCTAGGACGGCAATGGCATCCGGTAATTGTGGTCCGGGCCTGTGGTGATCACAAATAATAAAATCGATTCCTTTTTGTTTGGCATAGGCCACTTGATCCAGGGCTTTTACCCCACAGTCCAAGGCAATGATGAGACTAAAGCCATTGTCTTCCGCAAAGTCGATTCCCCGATAGGAAATACCATAACCCTCTAAGTAACGATCTGGAATATAGGTGGCCACATTCGGATAGTATTCCAAAAGGTAGGAAGAAACGAGTGCCACCGCTGTGGTTCCGTCTACGTCGTAGTCCCCATAGACCAGTATGTTCTCCCCGTCGGCTATGGCCATTTGTATACGATGCACCGCTAGGTCCATATCCTTCATCAAAAAAGGATCATGCAGATCGGTCAGCTGTGGGCGAAAAAAACGTTTGGCCTCGTCATAGTTGGAAATCCCACGCTGCAACAACAGTTGGGCTATTAGGGCATCCACCTTGAGTTCGGCAGAAAGCCTTTCGATAGCTTTTACATCGGGTCGGGGTTTTAGGGTCCAGCGCATTTCTTAAAATACAAATACAAAAAACAAATTCAAATTCAAACAAATAAGTCGGTTTAGGAAAAGCTTAGTTATTTGTTCTTGATAATAGTGGCCATTATTTTAATCAATTGTTCCACCTCGTCCAATAATTTCGGTCTTTTTGCAACGTCCCCGTAATCAATTTTGGATAGGACTTTTAGATTTAATCTGGACTCTTTCAGCTCCTTTAAGGAAATTGATGCTTTGTTCTTAAAATCCTTATCGGTTTGTGCCCCTTGCATTTCTCCAAAGTTCAATGCAGAACTTCCGGTTGAACGCAAAAGTTGAGTGCCATAATACTGACCGGTGAAATCATTGGGAA
>JBCBSN010000226.1:0-7379 GCA_039819225.1 Bacteroidota bacterium
CATAGTGCTGTCCGTTTACAGCACTATGATCAAGCCCTGGAATACTATAACAAACTTCAAGATTTAGAATATGATGGTAGCGGCGTGCTGTACAAGGCTACCAACGTGGCCACGGGCGAGGTGGAACAAATGGATAAGGTGCAACGAGATTTAATGATCAAATCCGGAACCTACAAAGACCCTATAGACGAAAAAACGCCTTCCAAAAGAGCGGAAATCGTTAAGAACGTCGCCTTGATCTATACACAACAGGGGGATAACGAGAAAGCTATAGAAGCTTTTAAAGCGGCAAGAACCAATAATCCGGATGATGTGAACCTCGTACTTAGCGAAGCCAATCTTTACTTTAAGATGGGAGACAAGGACAAGTTCAAGGAATTGATGTCCATGGCGGCTACTATGGAACCCGATAATCCGGACCTTCATTACAACATTGGGGTCATTAACATGGAACAGGGAAATTTGGAAGAAGCCAGGAACGCCTATAAAAAGGCTTTGGAGATCAACCCTGGTTATACCAATGCCCAATTGAACCTTTCCACTACCTATGTGAACGAAGGGAACAGTCTTATCGATGAAATGAATTCCCTAGGAAATTCCAAAGCGGATATCGCCCGTTATGAAGAGCTTAAGGAGAAAAAGGACGAACTTTTCGTAGATGGCGCCAATATTTTGGAGGAGGCCCTTAAAACAAATCCTGACAATCAAAGTATCCTTACCCAATTAAAAAATATTTATGGGGCCATGGGAGATAATGATAATTTTATGCGAATTAAAAAGTTGATGGGGGAGTAGAGCACCGCTTTCCAAAGAAACTAAGAACCCGGCCATTGTGGCCGGGTTTTTTATGGACATTGCCTATTAGATACAAGTGTTGTTTGGAATAGTGCCTTTTTACGTAACACAAGTTGGACCAAAGTAGAAGAGGGGTCAAGAGGGGTGTCTTTCTTTATACCACATTATAGTAGTTTATCTATGTTTGATTTACCGAATACAGGTTGCTTCTTTGACAATATTCAAGAAAAATACGTGCTTCTCCAATAGACCTAAAATCGTGAAGGCTTAACGGTTTATTTTATACTCCCAGTTCTACATATTGATTAAAGGTTTAATATAAAAAGACTACTCTTTTTATAAGTATATTATTGTGATATCCTTGTGATATTTATCCTGTAATTTTCGTGCCAGTAACCTTTAAGAAGCTATAAAATGAAAATGAAAGCTCCGTACACTTTGGTCGTTTTTGTATTAGGATTAGGTTCTTGTGAACTTTACAAGGAACTATCCAAATCGTACAAGTGAGGAGGTAGTGGTGGTAGCCAATAAGGCCGCCGAATCTATTTCGTTTATAGACGCAAACAGCGATTTGCTTTGGAAACCACCCCTATTGATATAGTTCCCCCAGGGGCAGCTTAGGTCATACGAAAACCGGGCTGTCCTGCGGGATTTTTTCTGGATTTTTATAGGAAAAAAAGAAACTTATTGGATCCGTATCAAGAAGAGAACCCAAAATTCTTTCATCAAGGAAACCCTAAAAATTTGTTCGGATGCCAAAGGAATGCCCCCTGTTCCTTTAGATTAGCCATTGCTTGACGCAATAACCTTTTTGATCACCCTGAGATTATGGGTATATCGACCCAAATCCGTATTGAAGATGCCCGTATGGTCCAACCGGTCCACGCGTACCTTACCATTAACATGGATGATAAAGTTATTTTTCAGGATAATCCCTACATGAAAAATCTCACCTTCGGCATTATCAAAAAAAGCAAGGTCTCCCGGATCACTTTCCTCTATAAAACTAAGGGCATCTCCCTGGAGCGATTGTTCTTGAGGCTGTCGGGAAAGGGTATGGCCACAAAGTTTGTATACCATTTGCGTAAAACCGGAACCATCCAGGCCAAAAGGAGTTCTGCCTCCTAATTGGTATGGCGCATTGAGGTACATTAGGGCGGTATGCACTAGAAGGTCTTTAGGATTATTATGGGTGGTACGTACCCCATCAAAATCATGTGGCAGTTTTGAAGTGTCCGGGAGGGAAGATCCCAATACAATTGGAATCAAAGTAACGCTGTCCTGGCTTACAAAGGAAATAAGATCTAGGCTATATTTAGGGGTTTTGGAGGAATCGATTTTTTTATATTCCGTTTCGGAGATTATTAAAAATTGGTTATTGGCTGTCCAACCCTCACTTTGGTCAAATGCATTTCGGATCTTACTCCATTGCTTTCTTTTTTCCAAAACCTTAAAATGTTCCCCATACAACAATTGCGAAATCATAGGAGAGGTGGTTCCCGCCGTTTCCATAACCGGGACTACGCTAAGATGGCAAATACCGTACTGCATGTATTTTGGGCAAGGATTGTAGTTAGGGTTTTTCCAAGATTATGGCCGAGGCGCCCCCGCCACCGTTGCAGATGGCCGCCGCCCCGATTTTTCCTTTACGTTGTTCCAGTACATGGATCAGGGTCACAACTATCCTGGCCCCGGAACAGCCCAAGGGATGCCCTAGTGAAACTGCCCCGCCATTTACGTTTACTTTATCATCGGTAAGTTCCAATAGCTGCATGTTGGCCAATCCCACTACGGCAAAGGCCTCGTTTAGCTCAAAATAATCAACGGCTTCTATAGATACATTTGCCCGGCCCAAGGCCTTTGGAAGTGCCGTTGCCGGGGCCGTAGTGAACCACTTGGGTTCCTGGGCCGCATCGGCATAACCCTTGATCAGGGCCAAAGGTTCCAATTGTAGCTCCCTTGCCTTTTCCGAGCTCATTAAGACAAGTGCGGCCGCTCCATCGTTAATGGTGGATGCATTGGCGGCCGTTACAGTGCCTTCCTTGGTGAATGCCGGCCTAAGGGACGGAATTTTATCGAACCTTACATTTTTATACTCTTCGTCTTCTTGGACCATTATCGGTGTTCCCCGGCGCTGTGGAACCTGTACGGGGACGACTTCATTTTTGAATTTTCCGGATTTCCAGGCTTCCGCGGACCGCTGATAGGACTGTACGGCAAAGGCATCTTGGTCTTCCCGACTAAAACTGTACCGTTCCGCACAGGAATCCGCACATACACCCATTGCATTTTGATCGTAAACATCCACCAAACCATCCCTTTGCATACCATCCACAAGTGTTGCCGGGCCAAATTTTGTCCCGGATCTCATATGGACGTAATGTGGGATAAGACTCATGTTCTCCATACCCCCGGCCACCACTATTTCCACATTTCCCAAAGCAATTCCCTGTGCTGCCTGCATAATCGCCTTCATTCCCGAGGCACAAACCTTGTTGACCGTAGTACAGGGAACCGTATCCGGAATACCCGCATATAAAGCCGCCTGTCTTGCCGGTGCCTGCCCGGTGCCGGCCTGTACCACGTTTCCCATCAAGACCTCTTCCACCAGACCGGGATCTAAGTTTATCCGTTCCAAAGCTCCTTGTATGGCCGCGGCTCCCAATTTTGGTGCCGAAACCGTGGATAAGCTTCCCATAAAACTGCCAATGGGCGTCCGTACCGCGGATACGATTACAACATCTCTCATTACATGGTTTTTTGTTGTCGCGAAATTAAGAAATTAAAGTGCAATGGCATATGAATCAAAAAATGGGTTTACGGCAAATTTCCGGTTTTGGGTTCAACCGTGCTTTCTGGATTTTTTTCTTATGAAAGAACCCACCCAACCTCACCGTCTAAGGCATTAGGAATCTCCATCCGAAGAAAGGATTTAGAAAGGTCGGATATCCGGACGTGGAAATTTGTGGTACACCCCAAAGGTGTAGCCTTGATCTTTATTTTCTATTTTTGATGAAGATATGGGCCTTATGCAGAAAACCCTAGATAGATTCTTCAAGAACCATTCGCTTATCTACAAGTATTTTTTGTACCTGTCCTGCATCGCCTGTATTGTTTTTTTCTTTCCCAAGGGTGGTAAGTTCAAATATGAATATCAAAAAGGAAAACCTTGGCAGCATGAAAATCTATATGCACCCTTTGATTTTTCCATTATTAAGAGTGAGGCCGAGATTGAAGCCGAACGAACGGCCACAAAACGGGATCAATTGGATTACTACCGATATGATACCGCTATTGCCGAAGAGGTCTATAAAGGCTTTCAGGATAAATTGCCCACCAGTTTGGATCCCAATAGATTTAATGAGGCACAACTGGGTACCTTACGAAAGGTAGCAAAGGAGCTTCTGGACGAGTTTTATGAAGATGGCATACTAAAAAAGGAGGTGTCCCGGAAATCCGGCGACCGGATTTATTTGGTAAGAAACAATGAAGAAGAATCCGTAAGGATCGCCCAACTTTTTGAAATGTCCGAAATAGCCCCGAAGGTAAGGGACGTTTTAAGGGAGAAAGGATTATTAAGTTTCAATGCTGTCTTTCAGGAATTGTTTTTTGACCTGATCAAACCCAATGTCTTTTATGACCAAGATCTTTCAAAAAAAATCCTAGATGATCGGCTGTCCAAAATATCCCTCACCCGGGGAACGATCGATGAAGGTAAATTGATCATTGCCAAGGGCGAGGTGGTAGAATCGGAAAACTTACAATTGTTGAACAGTCTCAAGACCGAGTACGAATCCGAACTTTGGTCTGCCAGTAACCAGTATTTCATACTTCTTGGATATACGATCTTGGTGGCCCTTGTGCTTATGATGTTATTCCTGTTTCTCAAGAAATACAGACCGCGGATCTTTGAGAACAACACCAAGGTTACCTTTATCTTTTTCAATATTCTTTTGATGGTCCTCTTGACCACCTTTATGGTAAAATATAATGAGGCGCTTGTTTTGGTAATACCTTTATGTATTCTTCCCCTTATCCTTAAAACGTTTTTTGATGCTAGACTGGGACTTTTTGCCCATGTTCTTACGGTATTGATCTTAGGTTTTGTAGTTCCCAATAGTTTTGAATATGTTTTTCTACAGACCATTGCGGGAATAGTTACCATACTTACCGTATCTCAACTCTATAAAAGGGCCAATCTTTTTATTTCGGTAGGCCAGATCACCTTGATCTACATTGTGGGATATCTTGCTTTTCACATGATTCATGAAGGCAGTTTTGAGAACATTGCATGGTTTACCTTGGGATTGTTTCTTCTAAACGGGATGATTACTCTTTTTGTACAACCCTTGATATATATATATGAAAAAATATTCGGCCTGGTGTCCGATGTGTCCTTGTTGGAACTCTCCGATACCAATTCCAAATTGCTCAAAGAGCTATCGGACAAGGCTCCTGGTACTTTTCATCATTCCCTTCAGGTGGCCAACTTATCCGAGGCTGCGGCCAATGAAATAGGCGCAAATGCAATGCTGGTTAGGGTAGGGGCACTATACCATGATATTGGGAAGATGAACAATCCCACTTATTTCACGGAGAATCAAGTGACCAATGTTAATCCCCATCATGAACTGTCTCCTAAGGAAAGTGCAAGGATTATCATTGCTCATGTCATTGAAGGAATAGAAATGGCAAGAAAGAACAATTTACCCGATCGCATTATCGATTTTATACGCTCCCATCACGGGACTACTTTGGTCTATTACTTTTATAAGAAACAAGAAGAATCCGGGGAAACGGTGGACCTGCAGGATTTTAGGTATCCAGGGCCTGCCCCTTTTTCCAAGGAGACCGCAATATTAATGATGGCAGATTCGGTAGAAGCCGCTTCCAAAAGTTTAAAAAATCCTTCTTTTACTGCCCTTAACGAGTTTGTGGATAAAATTGTAGCAGGACAAATGCGGGACAATCAGTTTTTAGGAGCCAACATTACTTTTAAGGAAATAGAACAAGTGAAAAAGGTATTTAAGCAGAAGCTTACCAATATTTACCATCTGAGGGTAGAGTACCCGGAATAGGATAGAGTGGGCTACAAAAAAAAACAAAAATAGTTGCGTTCCACATCCCTAAGAATTACCTTTGCCCCCGCTGTAATGGAACCGGATTTCGATTGTTTGGAATCTATATTATTAGATAATCGACATTTTGAAATTAAGGGAGAGGTGCCGGAGTGGTAACGGAGCAGATTGCTAATCTGTCGACGCGTAAGTGTCGCCCGGGTTCGAATCCCGGTCTCTCCGCTTTTTTTCGTTTAAATGTTTTGTCCGGGGTGTAGTACCTCGGCTATGCTCGGTATAAACTCTGCCCGGTTATCGCGTCCCGCCCTGGCGGGAAGGTCGCGGGTTCTTGACATAATGATTTGATATTCATATACTTCATCGTATATGGCACCGTTCGGGGTGTAGCGTAGCCCGGTTATCGCGCCTGCTTTGGGAGCAGGAGGTCGCAGGTTCGAATCCTGCCACCCCGACAAAATCATTTTTAAATGATTTTAATTGACTACTAACTAAATGAAAATCAAGGTTTTAATAAAATTCGATTTCATTTAGTTAGTTTTAAAGTCAAATAAATCGGGAACAATTCGGGAACAGAACGGGAACAGTTCAATTATCCTTTTTTCCTTATCTTCTTTAATGAAAGTAACTCTTTCAATGTGATTTAACTTTTGTGTTAGGATGTTTAACCTAAAACGAAAGGAAATGCAAACTTCAAAAACTTTCAAGATTTTATTTCGGCTGGTTAAGGCTAGAAAGAAAAACAATGGTGCGCCCATTTATGTGAGAATTACAGTAAATGGAAAACGTGCAGAATTTAGTACAGACCTATTTTATCCTATTGATGAATGGGATAGTAAAACTGGCAGGGCAATTGGAAGGGCTTCAAAAGCAAGAACTCTTAATGATGAACTTGATATCATTAAGGTTGATTTAAAAGAGGCTTATAAAGAATTGACTAGAGAAGGTCGGTTTATTACTGCCCAAGCTGTAAAAGCCCGTTATCAAGGTACAGACCATAGTAATGAAACGCTATTGGGCTTATCAAAGTACCATTATGAAAAAAACAAGGTCAAACTCGCTAAGGGTACTTTAAAGAATTACAAGACCACAGAAGCGTACTTGCTTGCTTTTGTAAAGAAGCAATACAAGGCGTCTGATTTACCTTTAGAACATATCCAGTACAGTTTTATAGTCGATTTTGAGTTGTTTTTGCAAGACTCAAAAAATCATTTAATTAAAGCCCAACCCCTTAAGAATAATGGGATTATGAAGCATATCGAAAGGCTCAATAAGCTAATGAGGTTTGCCGAAAAATTAGGTTGGATATCTAAACATCCTTTTGAAAAATATGAACTGTCTTACACCAAGTTTAAGAATGGGTTTTTAACCAAGCAACAATTAGAGCGTTTTGAAACTGAAGAATTGGAAAGTGAAAAATTAAACAGGGTACGTGATGTATTTGTATTCTGTTGCTACACGGGGCTTTCTTATATCGACGCAAAACTTCTTACTAAGGATAATGTTGTA
>JBCBSN010000227.1:0-7358 GCA_039819225.1 Bacteroidota bacterium
AGAACCTTGAGTGAAGAAAAGGTAAGACCCTTAAGTTTTTAGGCAAAGTAGCTTTTCCCCTTTTTGGCCGACACCGATAAATTGCAGGTATTTTCCCAACTTCGGATATCTTTGCAAAAAAAGCCCATGCTCCGCTGGATTATTTTTATCATTTTTTACCTGGTTTTAGGGGTGTATACCTTACAGGCCCTTAAGACCGCTTCCCGTTTTCCATGGGTCCATTATCTTTTTATGGCCGTTTGTCTTTTGGTGTTGGGGAATTTCATCTACCAGTTTACTTGGGGTGAGGTGGAGGGCCGTGTGCTTAGCAGGCCTAAGAGCTACGCCTTTGGTTTTCTGATCGCTGTGCTCACTTTTCAATTGATTGTTTTGGTTTTTCTATTTTCGGAGGATATTTTCCGTTTTCTCTCAGCCGTCTATCATAGATTTTTTGGGGGGTCTAAGGAGTTCGGCCTTCCGGAACGAAGACGTTTCCTAAGCCTTTTGGCACTGGGTATCGCCGCACTGCCCTTCGGTGCCCTGCTTTACGGAATGTACAGGGGGAAGTATAACTACCAGGTACTCAAATATGAATTGGAGTTTGATGATCTGCCCGATGCTTTTGATGGTTACCAGATTACTCAAATTTCCGATGTGCATAGCGGTAGTTTTGACAATAGGGAAAAGGTGGCCTATGCCATTGACCTGGTAAACCGGCAAAAAAGCGATGTTATTTTCTTTACCGGGGATATGGTGAACAACAAGGCCGAGGAAATGGGGCCTTGGAAGGAAGTATTTGCGCAATTGGAGGCTAAGGACGGTAAGTATTCCATTTTGGGAAACCATGATTATGGGGACTATGTTTCCTGGGATACGGAGGAGTTAAAAAAGGAAAATCTTGAAGCACTAAAGGCCCTGCAAAAGGAGATTGGTTTTACTCTTTTGCTGAATGAAAGTACATACCTTAAAAAAGGAGGGGATAAGATTGCCTTGATAGGTGTGGAGAATTGGGGTCGTGGTGGGTTTAAGAAAGCAGGGGATTTGAATAAGGCCATAGCTGCGATTGTGGAGAACGACTTTAAGATCTTACTGAGCCATGACCCGTCTCATTGGGAGGATGTAGTGATACACCATCCCTATCATTACCATTTAACGCTCAGCGGACATACCCATGGTATGCAGTTTGGGATCGAAATACCAGGATGGGTCAAGTGGAGCCCGGTGAAATGGCGGTACAAATACTGGGCGGGAATCTACAAGGAAATGGGGCAGTATATCAATGTTAATCGCGGTTTTGGCTTTATCGGCTATCCGGGAAGGGTAGGCATTTGGCCGGAGATTTCGGTGATAACACTTAGACAGAGATCCTTAACATGAGTTTAACCTGATCTATTGGCTACAAAAACAGGGCTTTCCAAGTGTTTTTTAACAAATTTTACTACTTTTGAAGCATAACCTTATGATATACGTATGTCTAAATTTGGTGAACTCATAGACGTCAACGTTCCCGTGCTTTTTGATTTTTACGCTGAATGGAACGAACAGTCTACCGCTATGCATCCCGTGATCAGGGATGTGGCCGCCGCTCTGGGCGATAAGGGAAAGGTAATAAAGATCGATGTGGAAAAGAACAAAGAACTTTCGCAGGCTTTGCGGGTCAAAGGATTGCCTACTTTGATTATCTATAAAAAAGGGGAGATGGTCTGGAGGCAAAGCGGTGAGCAGGATGCCAATACCCTGATTGGGATTCTAAACGAGTACGTATAATTAGGAGTTATAGCCAACCCAAGAATTTTCAAAAAAGAGGCTCTACCCAATCCCGGCACTGATACTGTTCCGGACACCCTTGCTTTTACTTTTTCAGACCTCCATAAATTACCGGTTCCGTGTGGGGAAGACTTTGTTATGGTATTCCTAGTTTTAGCCGGGAAGACCCCTTTTCGCATCTCTGCGGTTATTGTAGAGAATCATCATTGTAACACGGACATCGTTCCAAATCATCGCTTCCTAAATTTGAAATCTGTGATTGATCGGTAATCAATTCTCCGCAGGGACCGATGAAGTATCCAAAACCGTTGTAGCAGCCGTATCGGTTATAGGCGTGGTGTCCCTTATATCAGGATCGGCTTCCGGCTCTGGCTCAAAACTTTCCTCCAATATTTCTTCTTGGTAAAAGTGCTGGAATTTATCTATATATTCATTAAAGACCAGGGTTTCTTTTTCGGCCATTTCCCTATCATTGTTTTCGATAAGGATATCGATATTCCTGCGATAGCCTTCCATATCCGCTAAGATATCATCGATCCGTTCATATTGTTCGTTCAAGGGAACCCCCGCATAATATTCCAGCCGTTCCTGGTAAATGGTCTTCAATTTGTGAAATAATTCCCGTGCCTTGGTGGTCTCTCCCACTTTGTAGTAGCCGTCCGCAAAGGGTTCCACAAAAGTATAATACCCAAAGTGTTCTACCGGGAGGTTCGTCATGGCAATGTCCAGAACGTCTTTGGCCTTTTCAATTTTTTCCTCTATAAGGAGTTTTTCCAAAAGGCGGGCCAAGTTACTACGGAAGGTCAATCCCTGTATGCGTGTCTGGGTATCATGGTAGATATCCGGGCTTCCGGAATTGCCCCAGTCCCAGTTTTTTACAATATCGTACATGATATCCGTATCTATACGGCCCATCTCAAAGGAGTTTCTTCGTTCCGTTTTTATAGGGACCAGTTTATAGGCCAGGCCTTCCAATTGCAGATAGTCCTTCATCCAGATGAATTCGGCATCGTCAAAGCTTCCCCCGGAAAAATAGATAGGGCGTTTCCAGTCGTTGTTGGCTATAATGTCCAACATCATCATGCTTTTTTTGGTAATGGCGTTTTGGGGCAGATCAATATCGATGTAATCCACGATCAAGGCCGAATCCTTTTCTTTTACGATGCCGTATTCTAGCACGTTTTTCTTGTTCACGGGAATACGGATCTTGTTTGTAGGGTAGTAGACCGTGTTCAAGAAATTCTCGGAGTATTGTTCCAGATCCGCTCCTTGTTTCTGAAGGATATGCTTCAATTTGGTCTGGGGCCTATCGCTATCCATCCAGTCCACAAAATCCTTTATGTTCCATCTACTATCCGTTAGGCCCTGATGGTACAACACATCCCGCGAGCCCCATCGATATTTGTCATGGGTAATCTGCGAGGGGATGGGTTCGCTTTCGTAGGCCTTTCGTTTCATTTGGTCCACATACCAGTCCGTCTCAAAAAGGCTGGTACACACGATACGGACATCCGTGCGGTACCCTTCTATTTCCTGGGCATACCAGAGCGGGAAGGTGTCATTGTCCCCAATGGTGAACAAGATGGCCCCTGCATCCTTTGCACAGGAATCCAGATAGGCCTTGGCCGATGAGCGGGCCGTAAAGCGATTGGAGCGATCATGGTCGTCCCAATTTTGTACGGCCAATACGGTAGGAACGGCAAGCAGGCATGCACCTACAACGACTGGAGCAAGAATCTTTGGGGCAAGCCATTTCTTGAACTCGTCAAAAATGCCATAGACTCCAAGTCCGATCCAAAGCGCAAATACATAAAAGGAACCCACCAAGGAATAATCCCGTTCACGGGGCTGGAAAATGTACGGATTGGTATAGAATTGAATGGCCAGGCCTGTAAACATAAAAAAGATAAAGAGGACCCAAAACTGCCTGGGATTTCGGGATACCTGGAACAGGATACCAATAATCCCCAGTATCAAGGGCAAAAAGAAGTAGGTGTTGCGTCCCTTGTTCCGCAATACTTCTGTAGGCAGGTTATCCTGGCTGCCATGGAACCAACTATCTATTAAGGGGATGCCGGACAGCCAACGCCCGTTTTCATCATATCTTCCCTGTACGTCGTTGTTTTTTCCGGTAAAGTTCCACATGAAGTAGCGCCAGTACATATATCCGAACTGAAATTCCAGCATATATTGAATGTTCTGCCATAGGCTAGGCGGTTGTACTTCCACATATTCGCTGAACCGTTTTAAAAAGCCAATGTACTGCTCCGCATCGATCTCTCCGTTGGCATACCCTTCCTTTACTTGGGTCACGGCCTGGCGCAACTCCTCGTTGGACTGTGTCATCTTAAAGTCCAGCGCCCCAAAATAACGCATGTAGTTTTCTGCATGCTGGCCGCTCCATAATCGGGGCAGGATGCCCACATGATCCGGATTTGGCCCCTGAAGCGCATCCTTATAATAATTTACGACAACGTATTTCCCTGATTTTTCATCTTTTTCATATTTAGGGGCCTCATCCTTGTCGTCCCCGGGGAGTGCAAAAATATCCGAATAGTAGGTGCCGTATACGGGACTATCCACACCTGGATATTGCTCTCGGTTGTAATAGGCCAAAAGCGCACGGGCGTCCGCAGGGTTGTTCTCGTTGATCACCACATTGGCGTTGGCGCGTATGGGAAGCATCAACCAGGAGGAGAAGCCCAGAATCAGGAACATAAGACATAGGACAATGGTGTTAGCAGTCCTAAAATTGTGTTTCCGGGTGTAATTGAGTCCAAAATAGAACGCTGCCACAAAAACAAGTCCCATGATAAGGGTCCCGGAGTTAAAGGGCAGACCAATACTATTGATAAAAAAGACCTCGCTCCAACCAAAGAGTTTTAGAACATAGGTCAGAGAGAATTTATAGACCAACATTAAAATAGCGATGACCAGGATGTTGGCGATTAAAAAGTTTTTTACGGTGGTGGTCTTGTACTTTTTAAAGTAAAACAACAGCCCAATGGAGGGAATGGCCAAAAAGCCCATGAATTGTATCCCAAAGGTAAGGCCTATAACAAAGGATATGAGTATTAGCCATCGGTTCCCCCTGGGATCCTCCAGGTTGTCCGTCCATTTTAGGCCAAGCCACAACAGGAGGGCCATGATAAGACTGGCCATGGCATAGACCTCGGTCTCCACGGCGTTGAACCAAAAACTGTCGGAATAGGTGAAGGCCAGGGCACCTACAAGGCCGCTACCTAAAACGGCGATAGCCTTACTGTTGGTAAGTACATCTTCCTTGACCAGAAGTTTTCGGGCAAGATTGGTTATGGTCCAGAACATGAACAGAATGGTAAAGGCACTTGAAACGCCAGAAACGGAATTTACCATACGTGCCACTTGATCTGCTCCTGGCGCGAACATCGCAAAGAATGCGCCGATCATTTGCAATAAAGGTGCCCCGGGCGGATGGCCTACCTGAAGTTTGGCCGAAGTCGCGATATACTCCCCCGCATCCCAGAAGCTACTTGTAGGTTCCACGGTAATGGCGTAGGTAATGAACGCAATAAAAAAAACGGCCCATCCCAGGATGGTATCCCATTTCTCAAAGTTTTTTGCAAACATGCAATCCAAAGTTTAGCAATGGGGGCGAATTTACTAAATCTAAGCTAGATAGGGCTATCTTTTTTATAAAGGATTAACAGTTCGGGATGCTAGTATTTTGGTGTATTGTGCCCAAAAATGTTTGTGCAAATAAAACTTTGTCTTAAATTTGCACGCTCTTTATACTAAAGTTATATCTAGTATATTTTTATTGGCCCATGGTGTAATTGGCAACACAGCTGGTTTTGGTCCAGTCGTTCTAGGTTCGAGTCCTAGTGGGCCAACGATAGTTGGCAAATCCCGGCGGAGACCGGGATTTTTTTTGGGACAAAAACCAAGGCGAGAAGTTTATCCCGATTTTTTTTTCGGGAAGTCCTAGGGCATCATCCTAAATCAGTTCCTTACGATCTATGAAAAAAGGGTAAGACTTTAAAAAAGTCCAACCCCTGCTAATTTGAAGTTACACACTTATTGGGATAGTGTCATGATGAAATAGCTTCTCTGTATTCACCCATTTCTTGAAACAAAATACCTTTGTAATATGATGCAAGCAAATGCTTATCTGTCGCAGTGCTTGTTTCACATTTTGTCCAGGCTTCTAATGCTTCACGATATTTTTCTAGTCTTTCTAATGATACTCCCTTATGAAACGAAGCTTCCAAGAATTCGCCTTGTTTTGCATCATATTCTGTTTTCTTGAAAAACTCTACAGCTCTTTCATTATTATTAAGCCTTTGGTGAGCTAAACCAATTAAAAGAGTGGCTTCGGGACATGTTCCATTTCTACATATCAGAGCTTCTTCAGCACAACGCAAGGCCTCAATGAAATTTTTGTCATCAAATAACGAATTTGCTTGTTCTAATATTTCGTTACAGCTTTCCAATTTCAATCATCCTTATTTTAAACTTTACTATCTATTCTTCAAAATGATTCTTCCATTTTCATCTCTTTTTGCAACTAAAGAATACATACACGTACAATGTTTTAAATCACAATTCTTCCCTGCTAGATTTGCCGGATTGTAGTCTGCCTCAATCGGAAACTGTTTGCCTTGCATATTTTTTCCGTGTCCACATCTAGAATCCCCCATAACTTCTACAGCCCAAATTAAAGTTTGGCTCGAACGATTTTGAAAATCTTCCTGCAATCTTTTTTTAATAGCAAGCTCGCAATATTGAAGTCCAGATTTACCCTCAAATCGTGCGACAAACCTAGCCATCATCCAATATATGTTGGAATCCCCATTTGTATCAAGGACCACTTTTTGAAGTTTGCCCCAAACCCAATCGTTAGTTGTTAGGGTTGGTTTTAATTTGCGAGCTTCCTCAAATTCTTGTGTGCATTTTTCTATATGTTCGGTTTGTTTCCCTAAAAACCTACATGCTTGATTTATTGTCATTGATTTCCTTGGATTATTCACCTTGTTAATAGGGAATCGCATCGTTTATTTAGACTTATCGATAGAGACTAAATCACAATTCTCAATTAGTAAATCTGTTACGGTTTTATTAAGCCTTCTAATTCCTTCAACAGTGTAATCGCGCTTATAAATTTTATCTAAGTCCTCTTTGCGGACCTCATTTTTAGCTTGAATATTGCAGTTTACTATGGCCTGTTTCGCATCATTAATGGTTTTCAGTTTCGAAAGACATAAACAAGACTTTTCAGCTATTTTCTCCTCATGACCCAATTCCTGCAAGTCATTTGCAATGTTTTGACCTAACATTGAATAATTAGTCAACAATACCAGAAAAAAGAAAATCTGACTCATCGTTTAATTGAACTGTTTATAGAAGTTTTTCAAAACCAACCATCGATAACGATGGCAACTAAAAATAAAATTATCCCAAATACATGTTATATGGATGTGCGAATATTTTCAGCATTTCATCCCTGGACCATAAATCTTTGTAGCTCTTGGTGCCTTTTATTTGGAACAATGCGATAACATTAAAACCAATGAATCTAATAATTGCAATAGGTAGACCCAGAACTGAATATAAAATTACTAGGTAGAAGTTAT
>JBCBSN010000228.1:0-7340 GCA_039819225.1 Bacteroidota bacterium
ACCACTTTCCAGGGCCTGCACCTTAGGGTATATCCTTTTTTGCCAAGTTTGTTATGGGAGGCAAAGCGGGCAATAAGGTTGGATGTAAACCCTACATAGGTCTTTTTGCAACGCTTTTACCAAAGAATGTAAACGACAAATTCGTCCATAAACAAAAAAACCGATCGTAATTGACGATCGGTTTCTAGTAGCGGGGACTGGACTCGAACCAGCGACCTTCGGGTTATGAGCCCGACGAGCTACCTACTGCTCTACCCCGCGATGTATGTTTTTAGTTTCTTTAGGAAACGTATTCTTAATATATAAACCCAGTTCTAGTAGGTACCCTGCCCTGAGCGAAGTCGAAGGGTACTGCTCTACCCCGCGATGTGGACGGCAAATATACAACGGTTTCTTTGTTTGACAAAATCGTAATGCCTAAATAAAATTTGGGCCGTTCCCAGCAAAGAATTATGTATTTTCGATTTTATGGAGGTAATCAATGAGTTTTTGGTCCGAGCCAACGGATGGGCCAACTGGCCCATGTTCATTTTGTTGATCGGGGGTGGACTGTTTCTCACCTTGTATTCCAAATTTTTGCCCTTTCGTTTTTTTGGTCATGCCATTGCCATTACGGCGGGAAAATATGACGATAAAAATGCAAAGGGAGATGTAAGTTCCTTTCAAGCACTTTCCGCCGCGGTAGCGGCTACCGTGGGTCTTGGAAATATATCCGGAGTGGCCATAGCCATACACGATGGCGGGCCGGGAGTGATATTCTGGATCTGGATAACAGCACTTATAGGAATGGGCATAAAGTTCTATTCCTGCAGCCTTGCCGTCATGTTTAGAGGAGAAGATTCCCAAGGCAACCTCCAAGGAGGCCCTATGTACTATATTACGAAGGGTCTGGGCGAAAAAGCGAGACCGTTGGCCGTCTTCTTTGCCATTTGTGGTCTTTTCGGATTTTTGGGGGTTTTCACCGCTAACCAATTCACGGAAACCTTTATGAGAGTTATAGAACCGTCTAAAAATCTCCTCCCTATGGAGGATATGAATTGGAAATGGACTATTGGTATTGTTCTAGCCCTGATCACCTCTTTTGTTATTTTTGGGGGGTTGACTAAAATTGCAAAGGTGGCATCCGCTATTGTTCCATTTATGGTGGCGGTCTATTTGATTACTGTACTTGTAGTTATGGCCATGAACGCTTCTGAAATACTCCCTTCTCTAAAAATGATCGTTACCGAAGCCTGGAATTTTAAAACGATAGTAACCGGTGGGTTTTGGGGCTTGGTCATCATCGGTGTAAAACGGGCCATGTTTTCCAATGAGGCAGGCCTTGGGTCGGCACCCATGTACCATGGGCAATCCAAAACGGACAATCCCATAAAAGAGGGACTTGTGGCCATGTTGGGACCTTTTATAGACACTATTTTGGTTTGTACGTTTACCGCAGTGGTCATTATTCTTAGTGGTGCTTACCAGCAGGAAGGGAGTGGCATTGTAATGACCTTAAATGCCTTTAACACTACGTTGGGAAGTTGGGGCGGCGTTTTGTTGATGATTATCGTTTCGGCCTTTGCGCTATCCACCTTATTTACGTATTCCTATTACGGAGTAAAAAGTCTTTCGTTTTTGACCAATGCCAAAATTGGAAAACTGTACAATATTTATTTTGTGGTTATGATCGTCTTTGCGGCCATTGCTTCCCTGGAACTGGTAAAAAACCTGATCGACCTATCGTATGCCTTAATGGTTATTCCCAATATGATAGCAGTGTTGTTGTTAGCCCCCAAGGTAAATAGAGCCGCCAAGGAGTATTTTTCAAAAATTACCGAATGAAGGGACATAGATCTGGATTCGTTAATATTATCGGAAATCCCAATGTGGGAAAGTCTACCCTAATGAACGCCTTTGTGGGTGAAAAACTGTCCATTATAACTTCGAAGGCGCAGACTACGAGACATCGGATTTTAGGTATCATCAACGGGGACGATTTTCAAATGGTTCTTTCAGACACGCCCGGTATCATAAAGCCGGCCTACGATTTGCAAAATAGCATGATGGATTTTGTAAAGTCGGCCTTTGAAGATGCCGATGTATTACTGTATATGGTAGAGATTGGGGAAAAAGCCCTTAAAGACGTACGGTTTTTTGAACACATTCGCAATAGTTCCGTTCCTGTACTACTCTTGTTGAACAAAGTGGATACCGCTACCCAGGAGTTACTGGAGGAACAGGTACAATATTGGCAGGAAGTGCTCCCCAAAGTAGAGTTACATCCCATTTCGGCCTTGACCAATTTCAATGTAAAAAATGTTTTTCAACGGATCGTAGAACTCCTTCCCGAAGCCCCGCCCTATTACCCAAAGGATCAATTGACGGACAAGCCGGAACGCTTTTTTGTGAACGAGACCATACGGGAAAAAATATTGATGCACTACAAAAAAGAAATTCCCTATGCCGTAGAAATAGAGACCGAGGAGTTTCTTGAGGATACGGATATTATTCGTATGCGTTCCGTAGTTATGGTAGAACGGGATTCCCAAAAAGGGATTATCATAGGACATAAGGGACTAGCTTTAAAAAGGATAGGAGTAGAAGCACGCAAGGACTTGGAAAAATTCTTTGGGAAACAGGTTCATCTGGAACTCTATGTTAAGGTCAATAAAAATTGGCGCAACGATTCCGGACAATTAAGACGTTTTGGCTACAGTAGGTAATTCTGTTCAAATTTCCCTTTTAACTTGAACTTTCGCAATCTGGAGGATGTTTTATTCAATATAGACTGCACCTGATAACCTTTTCTTGTTTATTCCCTAACGCTAACTTAGGATTGAACTAACTATTTGTTTTAGGAAAAATCGCAACTTCGGTAAAACCTAAAAACATACCGTAAAATGAAACATTTTTCCAAGCTTTTTTTGTTGTGCCTTTCCCTTAGTATCCTATCCTGTGAACATTTGGACGATTTTATAGGCGATCCCGGCGACCCTGGCGACCCTGGCAACCGGGATGAAATTAATTTCACCTATTCCAATACTATACAAATAGGGGGCGAGGGGGCCGCCGAAATTTCGGCCTATGACCCGGAAACGAAAAAGCTGTTTACCGTGAATGCCGAGAATGGTGATGTTACGGTCTATGATATCTCGGATTTAAAGTACCCGGTCCAATTGCCCTCTATAGATGTCTCTGCCTATGGTATCCCCAACAGTGTTGCCGTAAAAGATGGGAAATTAGCAGTTGCCTTGGAGGCCCCAGTAAGTCAGGATCCGGGATCTATAAATATTTATGATACCTATACACAATCTGCCTTATATTCCTTTACCGTGGGCGCTTTACCGGACATGGTAACTTTTTCCCCGGACGGAGCCTATATTGTATCGGCCAATGAAGGTGAGCCCGATGATGATTATTTGATTGAAAATGACCCGGATGGCACCGTGAGTATTATTGATTTGAAGTCCGGTGAGGTGACAACTCTCGATTTTATACCTTTCGAATCCCAAAAGGCAGATTTAACGGCCAAGGGATTTCGAGTATTTGGACCGGGGAGATCCCTGGCAACGGATGTTGAACCAGAGTATGTGGCCATATCGGATGATTCAAAAACGGCTTGGGTTACCCTCCAGGAAAACAATGGGGTAGCTGTAGTAAATCTGCAGACCAAGCAGATCGAGGCTATTGCCCCTCTTGGCTTTAAGGATTATAGTGCACCTGGCAATGAGATAGACCCAAGTAATGAAGATGGTAGAAAGGAATTGCGCAGCGTGCCGGTATACGGTATTTACCAACCGGATGCCATTGCGTATTATCAGGTCAACGGAATGGACTATGTAGTAACGGCCAATGAGGGAGATGCGAGGGATTATGATGGTTTTTCCGAGGAAGAGCGCATAGGAGATCTTGTTTTGGACGAGACCGCTTTTCCGGATGCCTCAATGTTACAATTAGAGGAGAACCTAGGCCGTTTACAATCTACCACAACTTTAGGCGATATTGATGGCGATGGCGACTTTGATGAGCTATATAACTACGGTGCCCGTTCCTTTTCCATTTGGTCCGGTGCCGGACAATTGGTGTATGACAGTGGTAATGATATCGCCTTGCAGACGTTGAACCTTACCCCAGATGTCTTTAACGATGACGATAGTAGAAGTGATGATAAAGGAGCGGAACCTGAAGCGGTAGAAATACTAAAAATTGGACAAAAGCACATCCTATTCGTGGGCTTGGAGAGGAACGACCAGATTATGGTGTACGATATTACCAATCCCTCTTTTCCCATATTCATGGACATACTTTACAACCCGGGAGATGAAGCTCCTGAAGGGGTCTTGGCCATTTCTGCGGAAGATAGTCCTACAGGGAAAGACCTATTGGTTGTAAGCAATGAGGATAGCGGTACCGTGTCCTTTTATGAAAATTGATGGAGCCACTGGAAAGCATCGATCCTGACCGGAGGTATTTTCATTCGGTCAGGGTTTCCATCATAAATTGGTACAATTCCCGCATTTGTGGTTTCCCCTTATGTTTTCCTGCCCTACCGAAGGCATACAACGAAAACCAAAGCACAACCATAAAAATCATCACCCCGAGCTGAAGACCGTAGGGTCTTCCCAAAGAGGCATAGGAATAGGCCCAAATCCCAAAAATGATAAAAAACGTCCCTACCCCAAAATGGAGAAACATAAAAAATGTCCACAAGGTGGGGTTAGGTCCAAAAAGGCCGTGAAGTCTACTATGGTGGTCGTCCACATCAATAATCTCAAGATGTAATTGTGGTGACCAAAAATGAACCTGTTTTTTATTGAATTTGATAAAAACATGATCATCTACCCTTTTGACCAAAAAAGGAGGCTTTTGAGCGGCTTCAAACCCTTCAAGCGCAACTAATTTATGCGCCGGTACCTCCAATTGAAATCGAGGTCTTAATACGATATCCTTAGGTAGTGATTTCATTCTATGCAATGCCCTTTAAGATACTCTATTTTTTTAAAATTTGGGAATATGCCATTGGTCGTCTTTTCATTTTGAACTCAAGACGAGTTCTTTGGATGCCTAGGATGCACTTTCAAAACGTAAAATGAGTTTTAGACATGGAGTGCTCAATTCTTACATCGTTTAAATAATTGAAAATCAGATAAATATGATGTGAGATGTTGCATTCAACGAAAAAAATGACATTTAACGCAAAGGGCGGAGTAGTTTTTATATCTTTGTTTCATCGATGAAATGCATATTTCATCGATGAAATGCATAAATTCCCCGAACACTATGAAAAACATTGTCATATTTGGAGCATCCGGTCATGGAAGCGTTGTATTGGATTGCATTGAAAAAGAAAAAAAGTACCATGTTGTGGGTTTTATGGATTCCTTTAAAAGAAAGGGTTCATTACTAAACGGATATACTATTTTGGGTAGTGAGTTTGACCTGCCCTATCTTATCGAGAAGTATACTATTTCCGGGGGAATTATCGCCATTGGAGACAACTGGGTCAGAAAATCCTTAAAAGAGCGTATTGCCAAGGTAGTCCCGGAGTTTGATTATATCCACTCCGTACACCCCAAAGCCGTAATCGGGAAAAATGTACATATTGGTAAGGGGACCGTTGTTCTTCCGGGTGCAGTGGTGGAAGCCAATGCCCTGATTGGGGATTTTTGTATCATCAATACCAATGCCTCTCTAGGTCATGGTGGCAGAATGGGTAACTATTCTAGTCTGGCCCCCAAATGTTGTACGGGAGGCCATTTTATCCTAGGCCGATTTTCTGCTGTTTGCCTTGGGGCCAATGTTATAGACAACATTACCATTTCCGAACATACCGTAGTAGGTGCAGGCTCTTTGGTAGTAGGGAACCTGGATAGCTATACCGTGGCCTATGGGACCCCCGCGAAAAAAGTGCGTAACAGAGTCGCCGGTGAGCCTTATATGGCAAGGAAGAAAACATCAAATCTAGTGATTCCGTTAGTGGCAAAGAATGCCTAGTGCCTGCGACTTACCTTAGCAAGTTCCCGGTTGGAATCATAATTATCCCTACCCTGGGCATAAACATATTCCCTAATTTCCCGTTTGAAAGGATTAGTGCTACCTTTGCCGGTCATTATTGCGATTGTATGAGTGCCATTGTTGCTATTGTAGGAAGGCCCAATGTTGGAAAATCCACATTCTTTAATCGGTTAATACAGCGAAGGGAAGCCATTGTGGATGCTGTTAGCGGAGTCACCCGTGACCGCCACTATGGCAAAAGTGATTGGAACGGAAAGGAGTTTTCCCTAATAGATACCGGGGGCTACGTTGTGGGCAGCGATGACATTTTTGAGCAGGAGATAGATAAGCAGGTAGAGTTGGCCATTGATGAGGCCGATGCTATTCTTTTTATGGTGGATGTGGCCACTGGGATAACAGGGATGGATCAGGATGTGGCCAAACTATTACGAAAGCTGCATAAACCTGTCTTTTTAGTAGTAAACAAGGTGGATAACGCTCAACGTGCGGCAGATGCCGTAGAGTTTTACGCACTGGGACTTGGCGAATACTATACTCTTTCCAGCATCAACGGTAGTGGGACAGGGGAATTGTTGGATGCCCTGGTCCACGTTTTACCGGACAAGGAAGCAGCTGTGGACAACTTGCCGCGCTTTGCGGTAGTAGGTAGGCCCAATGCCGGGAAATCATCTTTTATCAATGCCCTTATCGGGGAAGAAAGGTACATCGTTACTGATATTGCCGGGACTACTCGCGACAGCATAGACACCAAATACAATCGCTTTGGATTTGAATTCAATTTAGTGGACACGGCCGGAATCCGTCGTAAGGCTAAGGTAAAAGAAGATCTTGAATTTTATTCCGTAATGCGTTCGGTCCGGGCCATTGAGCATTCTGACGTTTGTTTGCTCCTTTTTGACGCTACCCGGGGCTTTGACGGGCAGGTAGAGAACATATTTTGGTTGGCCCATAGGAACAACAAGGGTATTGTAGTACTGGTAAACAAATGGGACTTGATTTCGGATAAGGAAACCAACACCATGAAACAGTATACCCAAGCCATTAAGAAGGCCATGGAACCCTTTACGGACGTGCCCATTTTGTTTATTTCGGTGTTGACCAAGCAACGTATTTTCAAGGCTATTGAGACTGCCGTGGACGTTTACAAAAATCGTTCAATACGTATCGCAACCCGAAAATTGAACGATATTCTTTTGCCCATCATCAAAAACAATCCACCCCCGGCCTATAAAGGAAAATACGTAAAGATCAAGTACATAACCCAATTACCTACCCCCTATCCCCAATTCGCCTTCTTTTGCAATCTGCCCCAATATATTCGCGAGCCTTATAGACGGTTCCTG
>JBCBSN010000229.1:0-7301 GCA_039819225.1 Bacteroidota bacterium
TCAAAATCGGGTCTTTTCACCTTAATGACCAATACTGGCACATCCGATGTACGTACTACTTTTTCGGTATTGGAGCCGACGAAAAAACCATTTCGGAAATGAGTGCCATGGGACCCCATAACAATTAGGTCCACTTCTTGTTCATGGGCTACTTTATTGACTTCCTCAAAAATCTTGTAATTCTGGACCATTTGTGTCACCTTAAGGCCCTTTAGGTAGGGTTTGTCCAAAAAAGAGGCAAAACCTTTTTTGGCAAGTTCCATATAAAATTTGGCCTCCATAAATCCTTTACTCTGATCTTTGGTAAGTATGGCCTCGGAAAGGCCCAACATATGAAGAACAACAATCTCCCCTTTACCTTTTTTGGCAAGGTTGGCCGCCACTTCCAGGGCATGGGCAGAACGTTCCGAAAAATCTACGGGTACTAAAATCTTATTGATTTCCATATATCCTTGTATTTGGGGTTATAATGCTTTCTCTGTATCAATGCTTTTGAAAAACAGCTTTTCTTTTTTGCAATTGTTTTTCCAGTTCTCGGATGGTAAGGGCAGCTGCTTTTTCAAAATCGTCCTCGGATGCCTTGGCGAAAATGCGCGGACCAGGGGCGCTAAGTTCCATTTCACAAATTTTTCCTTTTCCCTTGAGGTCGTTTTCCTGTTTAAACTGTACTCGGGCCCTAATGATCCAATCGTATTTTCGCGCGAGGGAATTCAGTTTTTTGTTAATAAGTTCTTGCATAGCCTCACTTGTGGGCATTTGGATAAATTGAATGTCAATAATCATATGAGTATGTTTACGGTTACCCTAAAGCTAGACTTTACCTAAAAAGTAAACCATGATAAAAGTCATTTATTGCACTAAAGGGCAGTTTTATCTTTAAAGAATCTGTGCATAACTACTCTGAAATGTAATAGGTTTCTAACATTTAATATACTAGCAATGCCCAGACCTAAAATCAAAAAGGAGTAGGAGACCTAATTCGGTCCAATTATAGAGAATTGTGTGACTTGATGGATCATCTCTTAAATAAGGAGATAGAGTTTCCCCAGATTATTTAAATAGGAATATCCGAGGTGTTTTGGCGCATTTATAATTGGCTTCTCATGATGTTGGAATGGTATAAATCGGAATGTAGTAGAAAAAACCGAATATGCCCGCCAAAACGTATACTCGGAAAACATTGCCATGCCCCAATTACAAAGTTCGGGAAATATAGGAAGTAATTGAAGGCTTAACCCTATACTTGTCATTGCTACCATACTTCCCGAAGGGGATGGGTTGCACCAAAAAATAATAGTATGTTGTCCAATAGGATAAAAGAGATTCGGTTTTTTTTTAAAGCAAATGCCGATATTACTATCGTAAAGAAGTATGAACGTTATTTTAAGGAAGGATACGACGGTTACGGTATAGATACCAAGATTTTTGAAAAGCAACGGGATACCTGGATCGAAAACTGGAAGGCAGAAATGTCCCTAGAAAAGTACTTGGACCTTGGGGACGAATTGATCCGATCGGAAAAGTTGGAGGAAAAGTCCTTGGCTATACAATTTGTTAAATCAGAAAGGGCGAACTACAGCCCGGAAACATTTAAGAGGCTGGAGCAATGGTTCTCCCTGGGTATTTCCAATTGGGCAGCAACAGACATTTTTTGCATCTTGGTACTCCCCTATTTTTTTACGGATGATATCATCACCTTGAATCGGCTTAAAGAGTGGACCTCTTCCCCATCTATTTGGCAAAGAAGATCCGTGCCCGTAACCTTAAATCAGTTATTAAAAAGGGGGTTAAGACCCACATCTGCCTTCCCTTTGATAACGCCTTTGATGTTAGACGAATCCGAGTACGTCCAAAAGGGAATTGGCACCTTGCTCAGGGGCTTGTGGAAGGGCTACCCTGCTGAGGTAGAGGATTTTCTTATGCAGTGGAAAGACCAATGTGGCCGGCTGATAGTGCAGTACGCCGCAGAAAAAATGGATAAGGAATATCGAAAAAAATTTAGGAAGACAAAAACTAAGACAAGGACATGCTGAATGTTCCACCGCTGGGCTTCACCTCAAAAGCCTCCAAATCTATGTTAAAAGTCTTCTTATAGGCATCAGCGGCAGCTGTTACAAATTCGTGCACCGCATCTTCACGGACCAGGTTAAGTGTACAACCACCAAAACCTCCTCCGGTTTGCCGTGCCCCCGCTACACTATCAAAAGCTTTGGAAAATTCCACCAAAAAATCCGATTCAGGGCAGCTTACCTCGTACAATGTACTGATGCCATCATGTGCCTCATAGAGTAGACGTCCCGCCTCTTCTAGATTGTTGGAATTTAAGGCCTCCGTCATGGCAAGAACACGATCGTTCTCCTGTACTATGAACAGACAACGATTATAAATTTTACCGTCCATTTGGCTTTTAAAAGATGCCAACATCTCCAGGGTAACGTCCCTTAAGGACCGCACTTGGGGGTGTTTTTCCCTAATAATGGCCACCCCTTTTTGGCACTCTTGTTTACGGGTGTTGTACTCACTGGATGCCAGATTATGGGAAACCTTTGTGTTCAGCAGTACAATGCGGTAAGGATCTACGGAAAATGGGATGTATTGGTGCTCCAAAGATTTGCAATCCAACAGAATAACATGGCCTTCCTTACTCATGACCGAGGCAAATTGATCCATAATTCCACATAAGGTGCCCACATAGGTATGTTCCGCTGTTTGTGAAAGTTTTACCATATCCATTTTAGAAAGTCCCAACTCAAAAAGTTCATTAAGCCCGTAAGCCAGGCCACATTCCAATGCGGCGGAGGAACTAAGTCCCGAACCCGTAGAAAGATTGCTTTCAATGGTACAATCAAAACCTCTTAGTTTACCCGAACGTTTTTGGATTTCGTTCAAAACCCCCAAAATATAATTTTCCCATTCCGTTTGGCTTCTTGAAATGGTATTTAGGTCCAGAGTAAAACCGGTATCATAGGTAAGGCTATAAATATTGCACGTATGTTCCGATCCATTCTTTTGAAATTTGAAAAAAATTTTTTTTTCAATGGCGGTTGGTAGTACAAAGCCCAAGTTATAATCGGTATGTTCCCCTATCAGATTTATCCTTCCGGGGGATTCCACCCTAAGTGTGGGATTAAAATTCTTCATAAATTCCATATCCATACCCTTAATTTTTATTGTCCTTAAGCATATCCACGGTAACTACCGTCCTAAAACCCAAGTGTTCCAAAGAAGAGTCCAAGCTAGTAGCCATCCTAGCAGAAATGCGATAACTGGCACAGTAGGACGCATTACAAAGAAAGGAACCGCCCTTCATTATCTTTTCCCGTGCGTAGGGATCCCTGTTGTTAAAAGGTGTCTTCGCCCCTTGGGGATTGGCTACCACCATATTGACTTCGGCAAGTTGTTCGTAATAATCAGTGTGGTACCAATCACTGGTCCATTCCCACACATTCCCGGCCATATCGTACAGCTTAAAATCATTGGGCGGAAAGGACTTTACCGGGGCACGCCTTTCAAAACCATCCTTTTTTGTATTGTTCACGGGGAACTCCCCTTCCCAGGTATTCGCCATCTTGGAAAGCCCTGAAATCGAATCGCCCCAAGAAAAGATTGCCTGCCTTTGGTTGCCACGAGCCGCCCGTTCCCATTCCGCCTCCGTGGGCAATCGTCTTCCGGCCCATTCGCAATAGGCCAAGGCATCCTCGTAGGCTACGTGTACCACGGGATGGTCATCCTTTCCAAGTATGGAGCTGCCCGGTCCCTGGGGTTGTTTCCAATTGGCACCTATGGTCCATCTCCACCACTGGGAAAAATCATAAAGATTGGGAACGCTTTCCTTCGATTTTTTAAAGGTCAGGGATCCTGGCTGTAAAATGCTGTCATGAGGCTTTGCCGTTCCCTCCGGCAATTGTTTTTTCATTTCATCCCAATCAATTTCCCGTTCCGCTACGGTAACATAGCCCGTAGCCCTCACAAACTTCCGGAAATCGGCGTTGGTAGTTTCCGTGATATCCATAAAAAACCCGTCCACAGCTACCTTATGCGCCGGTCTTTCATGATCCATGGCCATAGGGTCCCCAGATGCGGCACCCTGCTCAAATACACCTCCGGGTACCCAGACCATCCCATCTGGGGCGGTAATTTCCAGAGGTTTGTGCACTTTTATTTTTGAGCTGTCAAAAGCGGCTACGGTGCTCGGGGAGCCATTTTTCAATTGCTTCACCTGAGTGGCTTCCTTGTGTTGCTCCCTGCATTGCAAAAGCAAGGTAACCGTGAGAAGACCAAATAAAGGTTTAAAAATAGTTTTCATTCTTTATTTAAGACAGGCAAAGATACTCCTATTTTTTGGCCAGAAAATCATTCTCTATCATTGGAATTTTAAAATGTTCCAATTGCGGTGATGAGCGTTCCTCAACAAATAGTACAGCAGCCTTTTTCAAGATTTCGGGATGTGCATCCACCACGTTTCTAGTTTCGGTAGGATCTTCTTTTAGGTTATACAACTCTAGAGTAGGATGCTCATTATTCAACAGATTACGCCTCACCAGTTTCCAATCCCCTATTCTAAAGGCCGCCTGCCCTCCATAACTTGGAAATTCCCAGTATAGAAACTCATGCTGCTCTTGCCCCTTATGGTCGGTCAGGGTTGGCCATAGGCTTATCCCGTCCGTTTCCTGGGGTCTTTTATAACCAGCTACATCGGACAGGGTAGCAACTATGTCATAATGGGCTGAAATATGATCGCTTCTGCTACCTGCCTTGATTTTATTGGGCCAAACGGCGATCATTGGTACACGGATACCCCCTTCATACAAAAAGCCTTTTCCACGTCCATGGGTACCATCAAACGGTTTTGCACTGTCAAAATAGCCAGGTGCGGCTCCCCCAGCATAGCTAGGGCCATTGTCCGAGGAAAAGACGATAAGTGTATTTTCATAAAGTCCTTCGTTCTTAAGCTGTTCCACCAGTTTACCAATATTCTCGTCCAAGTAGGAAACCATCGCGGCATAAGCGGCATGCGGATATCTATGGGAAAGGTAGGCATTGCCTCCTCCCGAAAGGTAGGGCTCCTCATCCCCAAACTTTTTCACATAATAATCCACCCAATGTCCGGGTGCCTGAAGGGCCACGTGGGGTATGGGCGTTGCCCAATATAAAAAGAACGGATCATCTTTGTTTCTATCCACAAATTGCGTAAGCTCCTTAAACATGAGTTCCGGGGCATAATCCGTTAACGAAAACTCCGAATAGCTCTCCAGATTCAAGGAATCTGCATCCTTGGGAAAGGGGGTATGCGGGGCCAGCGTATCATTGGCCAAATGCACCCTGCTCCTATTCTTATACAGATGAAGGGGGTAATAGGTATGGGCCTGTCGTTGACAGTTATAACCAAAGAAAAAGTCGAACCCCATATCATTGGGAACCGATACCGTATGCGGTGCGCCTAATCCCCATTTACCGATTATCCCGGTGTTATAGCCCACTTTTTTGAGGTGGTGGGCCAGGGTTACGGTACCTTTCGGCATAGGGCCTTGTCCCTCTAAGGTTGAATCCTTGGCCATAGCGGTATAATTCCACACATCACCTCGTTCCTTCCATTCGGAATTACTTCGTATAAAGGCCTTTCCTGCATGTTTTCCCGTCAATAGCATATAACGGGCCGGGGCACATACCGGGGCACTGCTGTAATGTTGCGTAAACAACATACCTGCCTGTGCCAGGGCATCTATATTTGGGGTTTCAATTTTCTCCTGTCCGTAGGCACCCACATCGGCATATCCCAAATCATCCGCAAGGATATAAATAATGTTCGGAGGTCTAGAATCGGCCTCCACCTTATCATTTTTTGTTTTGTCCTTGCAAGATAAAAACAACGTCCCTGCCAGAAGCAGGGACGCAAGAATCCATTTGTTCATTTTTTTGTTTTCATAAATTACACCACCACGCTTTTTCCCGGCATTGGGATCTCATACCAACCTTCCTCATTAGGTTGTACCGGCGCGGGTGAATCCCAAGAAAGGTTTTCCGGAACAAGAGCCAAATTGGATTTCATGGCTTCGTCCCAGGTAATCACTTTTCCTGAGTAGGTGGCCATTCTTCCGATTATAGCACTCATGGTACTTTTGGCCCCATTCTCGCCATCGGCAATTACACCACCCTCACGTATGGATTTAAAAAGTTTTATGTGCTCAACTTCATAAGGATTGGGGTCATCTTTTCCACGATGTTCAAAAACGGTATTTCCACTCCAATCCTTTACCTCGGTATTGTCACCGGCCGTAGAGATAGTGCCCTTTGTTCCCTGGAAGAATTCAGAAACGCGCCTCATAGTGTCAGGTTGATGGCGGCATTGGCTAGCAATAACGGCACCACTTGGATAGGTGAATTCCACAAAGTGATGGTCATATATTTCCCCATGGTCCTTTCCGGTGCGCACCTGTCTTCCACCCATACCTTGCGCAGATACCGGATATTCCCCAATAAACCAATTGGCAATGTCAATATTATGGATATGCTGTTCAAGAATATGGTCCCCACACAACCAATTAAAGTAGTACCAATTGCGCATCTGGTATTCCAGTTCGCTCTGTTCGGGCTGTCTTTCTCGGACCCAAACACCGCCACTGTTCCAATATACCTGGCCGGATACTATTTTTCCAACAGCATCATTTTTTAATTGATCGATAGCTGCCAAATAATTGTTCTGATAGTGTCTTTGAAGGCCCACCACAACATTAAGTTTATCCTCCTTGGCTTTTTTTGCTGCGGCCAAAACCTTTCGCACTCCGGGAACGTCCGTTGCCACGGGCTTTTCCATAAATACGTGCTTCCCATTGTTTATGGCGTATTCAAAATGCTCCGGGCGAAACCCGGGAGGGGTGGCCAAAATAACCACATCCGCCATATCCATAGCTTTTTTGGCAGCATCAAAACCGTCATAGACATGTTTCGGTTTTACCCGTACCTTTTTACTATCGCCCATGGCTTGCTTAATATTGGCGAGGCTGCTTTTTGCCCTATCCGCAAAGGCATCCGCAATAGCTACCAACTCCACATTATCATCGGCGTTCATAGCTTGTACAGCGGCACCTGTACCACGACCTCCACAACCTACCAGAGCAATTTTGAGCTTTTTATCGTTAAGGACATTGACCATGGCATTCATTTGCAAATTGGGCAACAACATTGCCCCCCCCGTAAACAAGGTGGTATTCCTTACAAAATTCCTTCTGGAATTTTTGGGTTGCTCCTCAACATGCTTGTCTTTCTTTGAATTCTTCATTGTGTATTAATTTGTTTTCTAA
>JBCBSN010000230.1:0-7293 GCA_039819225.1 Bacteroidota bacterium
GTTTTGTTTTCATTAGTTGAAGTTCGATTATTTGAGTTAGCGCCAAATTTGTTTCTTCCGCCCTCCTTTCTCAATTGCCTAGCTCAAATAATTTTTAACTAAAACTTTAATGAATGAAGGTAATCAACTACTGGATGGTGTTGGTGCTTTTGATGTATGGAATTACATCCGCACTGGCCCAGGACCAAACGATTAAAGGTACTGTAAGTGATGCCGCGGGTTTACCTTTACCGGGCGTTAATGTGCTGGTGGAAGGAACAACCACGGGAACGCAGACCGATTTTGACGGGAATTATACCATATCCGCTTTATCGGGGCAGGTGCTCGTATTCTCGTATGTAGGGCAAAGAACGGAAAAAAGAACTATTGGGGCTGCGGGCATCATAAATGTTCAGATGCAAGAAGATGCACAGGCCTTGGAGGAGGTCGTAGTTACGGCTTTTGGTATTCAGCGTAATCCCAAGAAGTTGGGCTATGCCGTGAGCAATGTTTCCGCTGAGGAAATATTGGAAAACTCCGAACCGGACGTTATACGATCACTTACAGGAAAGGTTCCAGGGGTAAACGTGAATTTTTCTACAGGGATTGCCGGAGCGGCCAATCAAATTAACATTAGGGGAGCAACTACCATTGGTAGCGCAAGTCAACCTTTGATTATCGTAGATGGTATCGCCTATGACAACTCGCAGGTAACCACCTCTAGCCAAACTTCCGGGGGAGGTGGGTATGAATCAGGGCTATCTTCCCTTGACCCCAATAATATTGCTTCCGTAGATGTATTGAAAAGTACCGCTGCCGCAGCATTGTATGGCTCCAGGGCGGCAAATGGGGTTATCGTAATTACTACTAAAACCGGATCTCCAAAGGGATTTGAAGGGAATAACAAACTAAGTGTTTCGGTCAATTCAGGGACATACTTTGAGACGATCGCCAACTTACCGGAGTATCAGAATACCTATGGCAATGGTGTTAACTTTAGCTATTTAAACGCCAACGGTTCCTGGGGGCCTAGGTTCGATTCTCTGGAGACCATCCCTACATGGCCCAATATATTGGCCGCGTTTCCCAATGATTTTGGGCCTACTGTGCCTTATGTGGCTCAGCCGGACAATGTGGAAAACTTGTTTAGAATTGGTTCCGTCCTGGACAATTCCATTAATCTTTCCTATGGCGGAAAGGATGGAAATTTTAGCCTCACGTTTTCCGATCTGGCCCAAGAAGGATACATTCCGCATAATACCTATGATAGAACCTCCATCTCTATTGGGGGAAATTTTAAGTTGGCCAATGGGCTTACTTTGGGATCCAACCTAAGTTATTCGGATACGGGGCAAATAGGCGGTTTTTTCGGGAATAACCAGTTTGTAGGAGCCGCTTCCTCTTTTGCCAGGGCTCTGTGGCTGGGGAGAACTTGGGATACTTCCATCCCTTATGAGAATCCCGCAACGGGTGGATCGGTAACGCCCAATAATGGATGGGACCATCCCCTTTGGTCCTGGGAGAACGACCAAATCATTACGGATACGGATAGGACAGTGGCCACGGTAAACCTCAATTATGAACTCAATGACCATATTTCCGCATCCTATAGGATCGGGCTCAACAGATATAATCTCTTTAGAAAACAAATTAGAAATATTGGGTCTAGGGCCGCTAATGGGCTTGGGGCTGTAACCGAAGAACGTTTTACCAATGAGGATATCGAGTCCACTTTTTTGGTGAATTTCACCTATGACCTTACTAAGGATATCAATTTAACGGCAATAGTAGGGAATAACGTCCTTCAAAATAGCCAACAGCGTAATAGAATCGAGGCGAATACATTTATCTCACCAGGAATTTTTACGGTGGAGAATAACTTGAACGTTACTTTGGTACAGCCCACTCCGATTAATGGAATTGGGTTTACAAGAAGAAGAAATGTTGGAGTATTTGGGGATTTAAGCCTTTCTTACAAGGATTTCCTATTTCTAAACGCAACGGGTAGAAATGATTGGAGTTCCACCTTGCCAGAGGACAACAATTCCTATTTTTATCCTTCCGCTAGTATCTCCTTTATTCCTACGGACGCCTTTAATATAGGCAGCAAGATACTTGGTTTTGCAAAGTTGAGAGCGGGTTATGCCTCAGTAGGCAGGGATGCCCCGGCCGAATTCCTTAATCGGACATTTGCTGTGGGCAATGCGTTCAACGGCTTCCCTGTAATCGGCAACCGATCGGCACTTGGAGACCAACAGATTACCCCTGAATTTACTGATGAATTGGAATTGGGCGCGGACCTGGAGTTCTTCAATAGGAGAATCATATTGGATTTTAGTTGGTACAAAAAAACGACTACGGATTTGATATCACCTGTAAGTGTGCCCTCTACCAGTGGTTTTACCACCTTTAACACCAATATTGGGGAGATTCAGAATACCGGTGTGGAAATTGGTTTAAACCTGGTTCCCGTCCAAACACAAAACTTTAAGTGGGACCTGTTTACCACATTTACTAAAAATGAAAACGAAGTTACGGAACTGGTTGAAGGCCTGGAACGTTTTCCTTTGGACGTTAATCAGATTTCATTTGTACAAGTGGGCCAACCTTTTGGGGTGTTCTATGGTACCCGTTTTGCCAGGGACGCTGATGGAAATTTCTTGATTAATCGTGCTGGGGGAGGGATTATCCAGGATTTGGAGAACGGGATAATTGGAGATCCCACACCGGATTTTAGAATGAGCTTCATTAATACGCTTAAATATAAGAGCTTAACACTCCGGGCCCAAATAGATTGGAAGGAAGGGGGAGACATCAACTCCACTACAATCAATACTTTATTGGGCAGGGGCGTTACCAAGGATACGGAGAATAGGGAACGTACTTTTGTTATTCCCGGCTTTTACGGGGACAATGCCGGAAACCCAATCTTGGATGCCAATGGCAATCAAATTCCTAATACGACCCAAGTAGATACCAATGAACTGTATTTCTCACCACCCGGAGGGAACACTTTTGGAATAAATACGGTAAATGAAGGATCCGTATACGATGGCACCGTTTATCGCTTAAGGGAGCTCAGCCTATCCTACGATGTCCCTTCGACCTGGTTAAAGAATACACCTTTTGGGAAAATCAACGTCAGCTTATTGGGGAACAACCTTTGGTATTTTGCCCCCAACGTTCCAAAGTACACCAATTTTGACCCGGAAGTCACCAGTTTTGGCAATACGCGCCTACAGGGAGTTGAGATAGCCTCTGCTCCAACAGCAAGAAGATACGGGTTTAAACTTAGTCTAACCTTTTAAGAAAAAATATGAAAAAAATAAGATACAAAAGACACCTCACATCGTATTGGACTCCAATACTGATTATCTTTTGGTGCCTAAGTTGTGAAAAATACCTTGAGGTAGATACGGATGCCGATTCGCCTATAGTGGCCCCCCAAAACCAACTATTGAGCAATATTGAGGTGGGTATTGGGACCATCGGCAATTTTAGACTCTGGAACGGGGATATCCTATCCGTGTATACCCATCAGTTCTGTACTAGACAGGAGTATGACCAATATGGCACAAAAGCGGATAATATCCTTATGAACAATGAGTGGGATGCCATATATCTGGGTTTGACGGATATTGAAACCTTGATTGCACAAGCTACTGAAAGCGGGGATTTGGTCTATGTGGGTATCACACAGCTTTTAAAGGCTTATATGATGTCCGTTGCCGTAGATTTATGGGGAGATGTGCCGCTTTCCGAGGCCACCTTGTTGGAAGAAGGTATTGTTGGCCCCACTTTTGATGAGCAGCAAGCACTATACCAAACGGTCTTGGACCTGATCGATCAAGGGAAGAGCAATGTGAATTCTGGAGCAGGATTGTCGCTGCCATCCACCGATGACTATTTTTATGGTGGTGCGGGAGCGCAATGGGTGAAATTCGCCAACACCTTGAAATTGAAGCTATACAACCAGATTCGGACTTCGTCCTTGTTTGATCAAGCCGCATTTAATGCTCTGGTAGCCGAGGATAATTTTTTCACCTCCAATGCGGATGATTTCCAGTTTAACCATACCGCCAATCAGGCACCTACGGACGAGAGGAACCATTTGTACCGGGCGGCTTATGGTGGAGCTCAGGTGTCCTATTATGCGAGTCCATGGTTTTATGAAATCCTAAAAGGGGTGAATCCTAACATCCATACTGGGAATCCGGATCCGAGGCTTCCTTATTACTTTGTGAACCAACTGCTTCCCGGACAATTTCCAAGAGATCAGGGGGATGCTGTTACCGGTGACCCCAATGCGGACTATTGGGATGCTTCCACGGGTTTTTTCAGTATTCGTTTTGGGAGTATAGGACCAGATAGGGATGGAGCAGTACAGAATGATGCCACTTTCCCTGGAATATTCCCATGTGGAGGGAGATACGATGATGGACAAGGTTTTGCAAGAACCATTAATAGTGGTACCGGAGTGGCACCCAAGCGCATCCTTACGTATGACGAATTTCTTTATATACAGGCAGAGTTGATCCATGTAGGACTTCTTCAGGGTGATTCCGGGGCTAAACTTATGGAGGCCATGGAAGCCAGTTTTGCCAAGGTAGATCAAGTGGTGGCCGGATCTGGAACCACCCAGACCGTACCCGTCTTAACGGCATCTGCAGAAGTGGAGGCCTTTATGGATGCCATAATCGCCGAGTTTGAGACCTCGGATATCGAAAAACAACTGGAGATTATCATGACCCAGAAGTGGGTGGCCACTTTTGGGGATCCCATGGATCAATACAACGATTATAGAAGAACCGGGTACCCTGTCCTGGCCGATCCCACGGGTTCACAAACGCCGGAATATCAATTGGATAATGGAGATGGTTTTCCATTATTGGATAATCTTACGGTACTGAACAATCCATTTCAGTTCTCTTTTTTCTGGCCACAGGCCGAGTTGAATCTGAATCAAAATGCTCCCGATCAGAAGGATCCCGGGGCGTATAGAATATTTTGGGATAACTAAAACTAAGAAAAACCATGAAAAATATAGGTACTATTCTATTGAGCTTCACCTTATGTTTATGGAGCAGCTCCTGTGAAGATGATGGGGGAGCATCCAAGATTATTTTGGAGGATGGCGCCGCCCCAAACATGATAAAGTCAGCAAATGCCCCTGCATTTATCGATTTAATTCAAGTAGAAAATGGGGAGACCGTAAATCTTTCGTTCAGCGCCGATGTAGCGCAGGGAAATCCCGCAGTAACCGATATTGTAGGGGTATATACTACCGTAGCGGGACCTGTGTACAAGACCACCTTGTTCGGAGATGTATCCTTGCCCCAGGATTTTTCGCTATCCAGCGAGGAGATTATTTCGGTATTTCCGGAGTTAAATAGCGTTAATGACTTTGAGGTTGGAGATATTCTTACGATAACCACAAGATTTACCATGGATGATGGAAGGGTACTGGAAATTGTCAATGATGACGGTAGCAGCAATACGGGAACCAATATACAGACTACGGTTTTGTTCTCAACTGTCATTAATTATCCGGTAACCTGCCCTTCAGATTTGAGCGGAATCTATACGGCCGTTAGTAGCGCAGTGGGCGTGGGCGGAGGTGCGGGGGTGCCACCTATAGAAGATCGGGAATATACGGTTACCGTTACGGACAATGGGGGTGGTTCGTATAGCATATCGGATTATTCAGGGGGCATCTATGATGGGCTTTTCTGTGTGCCCTTTTCTGTTTGCGGGGATCTCTCCAGTGGAACGATAACCGATATTTGTGGGGAGTTGAACGGATCCGCCCCAGATTGTTGTAGTTCCACCATAACTTTTGAGGGAACGGTGCTTGCCAATGGCGATTGGGAAGTAAGTATCTCCAGTGGCCTTGTTACGGGAACGGCAATCTGGATAAAACAATAAGTGAAAAAAGATGTTAGTTTTTTAATCTCCATATAGTGGCGAAATTTGAATTAGAAAAGGGGCAATTTGTCCCTTTTTCTTATAGAATTCAGCTTGATTTCTTTGGGAGAATTCAAAAGCAGCAATTGAAACGGAAACATCATTACGTAACTGGTAAGCTACTTGTCCTTTATTTGCTAAGTTTTGAAAATTAGACAATACCTATTTATCCGACAAGGGTTTACAGTTATCTCATTGTTTTTTGGTTTTTTAGAGGCATGAATCAACCTAATCCAGGAAACATGAAAAAAACGATTTTTTTAAACAGTATCTTACTTTTTATGATAGGCCTTACCATCGGGTTATCCCAAGAAACCATAATCAGTGATGAAGGGGAACTTTTGAAGCCTGAGGCTTACTTCGATTTTTGGGTTGGATCTTGGGAGGCTACTTGGGATGAAGGTGACGGAAAAACGGGTATAGGCACAAATGAGATTACAAAAATCTTGGACGGGACCGTAATCCAGGAAACATTTCAAATTACCAAAGGAGAATCCAAGGGATTCAAAGGAACCAGTATTTCGGTATATCGACCCGACTTAAAGAGGTGGAAACAGGCCTGGGCGGACAACAAAGGGGGGTATTATGATTTTACCGGCGAATTTCCCGGGAACAAAAGAATCTTTCAGACAACCCACGTAGGAAGCAACGGAAAACAGATCATTATGCGAATGGTTTTCAAGGATATTAAGAAAAACACTTTTATCTGGGATTGGGAATCTTCCGAGGATAGAGGCAATAATTGGAGCTTAAAATGGAGGATAAGTTACCAGAGGATAAACAAGGATAAACCCGCGGGATAGGATAGTAAATCAAATAGAAAGGGCAACACTAAGAAGCCAAATTTTGGTTTCGATACTCCGAAGGGGTGATGCCAATATATTTTTTAAACGCATTGTAAAAAGACATACGGTTATTAAACCCGGATTTATAGGCAATATCCGTAATGTTAAGGTCTGAGGCATTCTTATCCATCAAGAGTTTTTCGGCTTCCTCTATCCGATATTTGTTGATATACTCATGAAAACTCATTCCAAAACACTCGTTGATGATTTGAGAAGCGTGATGTCTCGAGATTTTAAGTTCGTTGGCCACATCCATAAGTTTAAGTTCACTATCCAAATGCAAGGCTTTATTCTCCATGGTGTCCAGGAGTTTTCTCTTTAGGTCTTCCAGTACTTTTTTGGAAAGCCCTGATTTTTGATATTTTATTAGGGGAAATACTTTTTGGAGGGATTTCCCGTGGAACACTTCGTAATAATTAAATCCAAAGTACGAGGTAACGCCAATTAAGGCTACCATAAAGAAGGATATAATATAGTCATGGTGCGTTTCCAGAATCTGGAAACG
>JBCBSN010000231.1:0-7261 GCA_039819225.1 Bacteroidota bacterium
GAACTTGATGCCAAAATCTGCTATCATCGAGGCCGAAAAACCTATTATTATTGTGATGATTTTCAGTTACACCTCAGTGTTTCGTTCTCGGTAACCCGTCAAAATAAGACCATAGAACTGTTTAAGGGAAGCTATCTGTAAGGTTCTATCCTCATTTTACCAGGACACTTTTATTTTTATCTTTTTTTGGACGTAGCATAAAAGGAGATAGGACAAAAAGGCTTCTTTTAAACGTCAAAACGCTCTGCAACAGTGTCGCTCCGCCTTTGGCGGAGGGAGTTAGGGGTATGTCGAATTTAAACACAAGGATCAAATACAAATTCAAACCCATAACCCGTAACACCTTCCTCGATCCCCCGATTGTTCCGGGACGGGCACTCCTTATTGGAGAGATGCCCAAGGACAGCATTTCTCTCGGACTAACAAAGGTTCTCCGAAGCAGTGTCCCCTCAACAAGAGGGGAGTCAGGGGTGTGTGGCTTTTACGGGCCTTCAATTCTTCACACTATCCTGCAACATTTCTTAACACCTCCCTCGGTCCCTATGCCCAGCCGTCCTTTGTCAAATTTAGGCTTACTATTAAATTCATGGCAGTGCCCTCTGTAAAAGGGACTTAACACCAAGCGGTAATCCAAACCAGCCTTAGATGCCATAGATTAAATTTCACAAGTATTTTGTCAGTCTTTTTGGCATTATTTACGACTATTATAAGGCCAACTTTGTGTACATCCAATATCCTTAAAAACAATTTATCATGGAAACTACGGAAGCCCAAAAAATCTTAGCAGGCATTATTCAAGAAGCCTGGAAGGATGCCCGTTTTAAAAAAGCACTTATGGAAAAACCCAAAGCGACCATAGAAGCCTTTACAGGAAGGACTTTGCAAATCCCTGATGGCAAAACCTTGGTGGTATGCGACCAAACGGACAGGCAAATGCTCTATCTGAACATCCCTCCCCAGACCTCGCTTGACGATATGGAACTGAACGAGGAACAGTTGGAGATCATTGCCGGTGGGAACGACGCAATCATATCCGATCCCACGGCGGCATTTGCCGCACTATTTTAAGGCAACGGCCCAAGTATATCCCATGCCTAAAAGAAGTTGTAAAGTACATTTTAGGCCGCACGCACAACCTTTTACATACTGTATAATCGCATGCGGTTTTGTGCTATGTATGACACAAGAAGTATATGCCATGCCCGGCATTGGTTCTCAAACGCCAAGTTATCCGAATATCCCCCACATTACCCCATCACAAAGGGATTCACTGCTACGGTCAGAAGCGGATAGCCTCCTACTATCGGCCAAGGCGTTCGTAAAAGCGGGGGATTTGCCGAAGGCCTTGACCGTGGCGCAAACCGGCTTGGAGTATTATGTGCAACTGCGCGATTACAAATCCATGGGCGGTGCCTGGCATTGGATCGCCTCTATCCATTATTACCAAGGCAATTATAAAAAGGCCTTAGATGGTTATGAAAAGAGCGGGAATCATTATCGCAGATGTAATTTTACAAAGGGCATCGCGGCGGCCCATAGCAACCAAGGGGCCATCCACCATGCCCTGGGCCACTATCCGGCGGCCTTGATCCAATTTAAAAAAGCGGTAAAAATGGCCCGCTCCTTGCCTACCCAACAACAGACCATAATAAGTTTGCATAACATCGGGGCCATTTATCTGGAATTGGAGGATTGGGAAAATGCCCAAAGCTACTTTGAACAAACCGAGGCTTGGTGTAGGAAACACGGGGATCGTAAAACCCTGTCCCAGGTCTTGATCGGCCTAGGGGATATTCAATTGCAAAAAGGCAATTACCAAGAAGCCCGATCCCATTTTGAAGATGCCCAGGAGCTCGCCCAAGAATTGGCAGATCGGCAAAGAATGCTGGAGGCTCTTTATAAGCTGGGCACTGTTTTTAAGGCCCAGGAGGTCTATGAACAATCCTTTGTATACTATGACCAAGCGCTCCGCTTGGCCCGCGAGCTGGACAATGCCCTCTACCAAGGTCGGATCGCCACTGCCCTGGGCCAACTATGGTTGGGCCAGGGAAGTCCCAATAAAGCCTTGGTTCGTTGCACGGAAGCCCATGCCCTGGCACAGGAGTTGAACCTTATCCCGGAGCAAGCGGAGGCCTGTGACTGTTTGTACGAGGCGAACAAGATGCTGAGCAGGAATCGGCAGGCCTTGCAGTTTTACGAGCGGCTTATGGGCCATAGGGAAAACCTAAAGGCCCAGGAAACGGTACAAATGATGCAGCAGATGGAGTTTGAAAAGGAACTGGTTTTGGACAGTGTGGCGCAAGTGGAAAAGGCAAGGCGGCTTAAAGCAAAACATTATGCGGAACTGGCCCAACGAAAAAGACAACGCAATTACCTCTTACTGGTTGCTGGGGTTATTTTGGTCCTTAGTCTCGGCCTCTATAGCCGTATGCTGTACATTAAAAAAGCAAAGGCGAGGTTGCAGGTGGAAAAGGATCGATCCGAAGCCCTTTTGCTGAACATCCTGCCCGAGAAAATTGCGGAGGAACTCAAGGAAAAAGGGGAGGTGGATGCCCAGTATAGGAAACGGGTAGCCATCCTGTTCTCTGATTTTAAGGGCTTTACGGAAATTGCCTCCCAATTGGGGCCCCAGCCCTTGGTAGAAGAAATCAACTGTTGTTTTAAGGCCTTTGACCACATTATGGAAAGGTATGCCCTGGAAAAGATCAAGACCATTGGGGATGCCTATATGGCCGCGGGAGGTTTACCGGAAGAAGATGGGGCGGCCGTAAAACGTATGGTAAGGGCCGCTTTGGAAATGCAGCGCTTTATGGCACGCCGAAAAAAGGAAAACAACCTCTTGGGCAAACCCGCCTTTGATATGCGCGTGGGTATACACGTAGGGCCCATTGTGGCCGGGATAGTGGGCATCAAAAAATTCCAATACGATGTTTGGGGCGATACCGTAAACACCGCCAGCCGCATGGAAAGCCACGGGGCCATTGGCAAAGTGAATATTAGCCAAGACACCTATGTCCTTTTACAGGACCAACCGGATTTTGCCTTTGCCTACCGCGGCCGGATCCCCGCAAAAGGGAAGGGCGATCTGGCCATGTATTTTGTGGAAAGGGTGGGGCATACGCCCGTAGTGGAAGTCCCATGGGATAAATCGGAGAGGGCTCTTATTTCTTGATCGGGGAATCAATCCTTAAGTTCTTAATCGATCTCCCCAATCAATTTCATGATTTCCCCCCTGATCTGGTCGTAATAGCCTATCGTAGACATCCTTGATAACTGTATCCGGCTTAAATACAAAAGAAGGAGCTTTTTTTCCTGCGGATTTAGTTTTAAGGGTTGTTCAATGCGGAAACCCGGACTGTTTTTGCTAAAGACAAAAGATCTACTTAAAAGTTGGTTTATAGGTTCCCCATAATTGGTATAAAATTGAAAGATAGCCGATTCTTCCTCTATTTTCCTGATCTGTTCAAAGTCGATCTCATAAATGGAGATGATATGTTTGCGTAGGGAATCATTTCTTATGATTTCCAGACCTTTTGATTTAAGCCCTTCATAACCGGATCGGTTAATCAAGGGAATTGAATTGGCAGTAAGATAAAAAAAATCATAGGGCAGCGAATCCCTATATATGGAATCGTTGAAAATGACTTCCCGAAAAGCATTGCAGGCCCTTAAGCCCTCTTTCACTTCCTCCTTACTATCAAGCATATCCTTAAGATCGGATTTTAAACCGCTCCTGATCTCCATAAGTATTTTCTCCTCTGCCTTGGCATCTCTTCTATTATCATTCCAATTGTCCAAGGCAAAAGCCGCTATAACAGCGAAAAATACAGAGGTAAACTCAAAAAAATACTTCCCAAATTTTGGCTTTCCTAATTTCATCGGGTTCGGGGGTTTACCTCATGAAGATATCTGAATTTTCACAAATGTATGATTACTACGGGCCGTTCCTCAGTCTTTTTGGCATTTCTGTCGAAAGAAGTGCCCCTACATTTGGAATCAAACAAAAGCAACTAATCACGATATAAATCAGAAGCCATTAAAGATGGAATTGACCAAAAGACAAAAAGAAATTCAGAATGCAATAAGTAGGGCATTTGAGGCAATGAAGTTTAAAAAGGATTTTAAGAAACAATTTTCGGATTCACCTGTAAAATTCATTAAAAAATTTACTGATTTAGAATTGACAAAGAAGGAGATTACCGAAGTTCTTCCTAAAATGAACGCCCCGGTTGATGATTTAGAATTGAGCGAAACACAGTTAGAAGTAGTAGCCGGCGGAGCTGACGGGCACAACGGTTTTACATGGGAAGCTTTCGTCTACTATTTCAATCATCCAGAGGAGTTATTCTAAATCTAGGTATTTAAAAAAATATAAATCATAACAATGGAACTAACACAAGAACAAAAACTATTGCAACAGGTCATCAACGAGGCTTGGGAAAACAAAACCTTTAAAAAGGAACTCCTGGCCGATCCGGTAGCGGCCATTGAACAGCTGACCGGACAACAATTGGAGCTGCCCGAGGGGAAGGAACTAGTGGTACGGGACCAGACCCATGAAAACACCATCTATATCAATATCCCCGCGGAGCCTCATTTGGAGGAGATGGAACTAAACGAGGCACAACTGGAGGCCGTGGCCGGGGGAATGGACTTGATGCACATTTATCGCCGACCATTTCCAAGTCTTCAAGTGAGATTTTTTGAACGAGAGTAGCATTTTTTTGCAACAACTTATTTCTTTGGATAAAGCCAAAAAGACCTAATTACATTCATTTATTCACGGAAACGTTTTTTATGAAATTATTCAAACCTTCTTAAAGATTAACTAAATAAATATATTAATTAACTTAAATCTTAAAACTATGGATTTTGTACAAAAAAAGGAAAATTTCGAAAAAAATTTAAACACTCTAATCAGCAAATGCTGGGAGGACGAAACATTCAAACACGAGCTAATAGCTAATCCTGTTGAAGCCATAGAAAAGCTCTCAGGAAAACCTTTGGACTTAAATGGGAAAAAAATAGTTGTGACCGATCAAACGGATCCAGCGACTGTCCATATTAATATTCCAAGCAATCCAAATGATATGGAATTAACTGAAGCGGAGTTAGAAACTGTAGCAGGTGGCGGATTTTCTCTTGAACTACTTTGGTCCGGAATCTGTATCGCTTGGGATTGATTAATTTTGATACTAAGTTCCCAAAACATTTCTTTAACAAGCCCTTTCAAGTAATCTTGAAAGGGCTCGTAGTTTCCTCTTTAGTGGCATTTGTAACTCTATAATATGAACATTTTTCCCTATTTAAAAGAAATCTTTATTAAATCCTTGACTCCATTTGAATTGCTAAGCTTTAGTAAAAAATACAATTGCAATTTTAACCAGAAAAAAAAGTCTAACTACTTGGAAGAATGGAAGAGAAGTCTCTCAAACAAAAGGATAGAAGAACATTTTGCCAAATATACCTACTTTAATAATCTAACAAAATCAGATATCGATAAAATGACTTCAAAAGTAAGTTTGGAGCAGGATATCGATTTTCCTTTGTGGATCAGAACCTTAGAAGCTATAATGGCTAACATAAATATCCCAGAAGACAAATACAAGAGAAAGCATCCAGAAAAACCCTTTTACCATTTATTGTATCCTTTTGTTGATTTCTTTAAGTTAAGTTTCAATGAATATGTTAAGAGTTATAATATTACAGTTCCAAGTAATCAGGTTTTAGGACAATTGGAATCATCTCTTTATGAGGATTTAGTATGCATATCATGGGGAGTGCTCATTAAAGAATTAAGTGAATTCAAAAAAGGAAAGACTAAAAACTTATCAAATCGTGAGAATGACTTTTTTTACAAAAAATTCGTTTTCAAAATACTATCAAATAAGTATAAGAATCTGTTTTTAGATTATCCCATGTTAGCTAGAAAATTAGCAGTGAAAACCCATGTTTTTATTGGGCTTTCATGTAATTTATTTAAAAGATTCCAGAATGACAAACATGAATTGCAAGCTTTCTTTAACAAAGAATTCAATAAGATCCGCAAATTGAATCTCAGCTCGGGAGATATACATAATGGTGAAGCAACAATAATATTTGAATTCGACAATTCAGTGAAACTGGTTTACAAGCCTTCCGATTCAGCTGTTACATTAGCATTTAACTCATTATTAAACTGGGTCAATTCTTGTCTCGGATGTAAACTGAAGAGTTTTAAGGTCTTATTAAAAGATAATTATAGCTGGCTGGAGTATGTGGAAAATAAAGAATGTGAGAATATCAAGGAAATTAAATCTTATTATGAAAATGCAGGCATTTTAACAGGGATTGCATATTTTCTTAATGCCAGAGATTTTCATTACGAAAACTTAATCGCATCCGGAAATTCTCCAGTTTTAATAGATCATGAAACAGTGGTGAATCCAATTGTAAAAAGAGAAAACAAAAGGATTAAAATTGATACTGTTTTAGAAACCCTGTTACTACCGGATAAGAAAAAAAATAAACCATCATATATATTCGGGTTTGGGTCATCTGTTCAACTGGAAAAAAAGGGATTTACATTTAAAATAAAGAAAGGTAACACAGATGACATGAGTAAGGTAATGGAGAATAGAACTTTTAAATTATACAAATCGAATAAACCAAAACTTGATAAAAAAATTAAAAATCTGAAGGATTATGACAATGAGTTTGCCTATGGGTTTAAAAAGTTATACTTTTTAATTATTAAGGAAAAAAGTTTTTTGTTATCTGATAATTCCCCACTTAAGAGTTTTGAAAACTTGAAAATACGTTTTATCAATAGGCCGACCGGTGTATATTTTAAACTTCTATCATTGCTAAACAAACCTGAATACTTAAAAGATGCAACCAGGTATGGAATCAAGATAGAACTTTTAGCCAGAGCCTACTTAGACCGAGACGATTGGCCAGTTATTGTTAATTCTGAAAGGAGACAAATACTTTCTGACAATATTCCAATTTTTTACACGAACACGTCTTCTAAAAAACTACATTTATTTAAAACTCGCGATATTGATGATTTTGACCTTAGTGCGATGGATGTGATATATCATAAAATCAAAAATGCTGGCAAAAAGGACTATGTAAGTCAACTAAACTTAATCCGAGAAGCTATTCCGTTATAACTTTATAAGGAAAAAGTTGGTATATTGACGGAAATATATCCTTTAGAATAAAAAATATGTCCGAGTTATCTTTAGAATATTGGAATAAGCTTGCGTCTCAATTAATT
>JBCBSN010000232.1:0-7217 GCA_039819225.1 Bacteroidota bacterium
GCTTCTACTTGTTTCATTGTTGATTTAATTATTTATACGGCCAAATATATTGTTAAAAGAATCATAACCCCAAAAAATTAGGGTTCCTATATTGATTTTTATTATAAAATGAATTTAAACCCTAATATTTTAGTGGTATGCTTCAAATAACTTAAAAAAAATGAAACAAGTAGAAGCAATTATCAGAAAATCCAAATTTGATGATGTCAAGGATGCATTGCATCAAGTTGAGGTGAAATTCTTCAGTTACTGGGACGTAACCGGAGTTGGAAATGAGAAGCAGGGACATGTTTACCGTGGTATCTCCTATAGTACTACGGACATTCAAAGAAGGTACTTATCCATTGTAGTATCGGACGAGTTCTTAGAGCGTACGGTAAACGCCATCCTGGAATCGGCCTTTACGGGCAATGTAGGTGACGGTAAGATTTTCGTTTCGGAAGTCGTTGAAGCTTATAGGATAAGGACCAAGGAAAACGGGCAGGCCGGAATAAATTAAACCAAAACTAACTAAACGTATTACAAATGGAAGCAGGATTATTTACAGCGAATAATGTATGGATGATGTTGGCCACGGCCTTGGTCTTTTTCATGCATACCGGTTTTGCCTTTTTGGAAATTGGCTTGACGCGACAAAAGAACACTATTAACATCTTATTTAAGAACATCTTTATTATTACTGGCGGACTATTACTTTACTACGCCTGGGGCTTTAACCTTATGTATCCCGGATTTGAGGATGGGGATGCCGGTTTTCTAAAATTCGCCGGCTTTGGTATTGGAGCGCCGGATGGTGGTATGACACCGGACTATGCGGATGGCGGATATACTTGGTGGACCGATTTCCTCTTTCAGGGAATGTTTGCGGCCACAGCGGCCACCATTGTCTCCGGGGCAGTAGCAGAGCGTATTAAAATAGGTTCCTTTATGATCTTTACCGTTATCTATGTGGGGCTTGTATATCCTATTGTAGGCGCCTGGAAATGGGGCGGCGGGTTCTTGGATTCCTGGGGCTTTTACGACTTTGCGGGATCTACCTTGGTACACTCCGTTGGCGGATGGGCCGCGCTGATAGCCATTGCCCTTTTGGGTGCAAGAATCGGTAAATTTGGCGAAGACGGAAAACCCAAGGCCATTCCCGGTCATAGCATTCCTATGGCCACGGCCGGGGTGCTTATCCTTTGGCTGGGCTGGTTCGGATTTAACGGTGGCTCCGTACTTTCGGCCGACCCGGAATTGACATCGCTTGTCCTTGTCACTACAAGTTTGGCAGCGGCAGCCGGTGGTTTTGGGGCATTCTTCCTTTCTACCGTCCTTTACAAAAACTTGGACCTTACCATGTTCCTTAACGGAATCCTGGGCGGCCTTGTGGGCATAACGGCGGGAGCTGATCTTATGTCTCCCAATGAGGCCGTTGTGATCGGATTTATCGCCGGTCTTATCATCGTTGGCGGCGTAGCCCTGATCGATAAGCTTAAATTGGACGACCCCGTAGGTGCGGTTACGGTACACTTAATCTGTGGTATTTGGGGCACCTTGGCCGTTGGTATTTTTGGATCCATGGCAGGAGCCGGACAGTTTATGACCCAACTCTATGGCGTACTGATCATTGGGGCCTTCTGTGTGGTTTCCGCATTGATTATACTAGGTGCCTTAAAAGCCATAATGGGCCTACGTGTCTCCAAGGAAGAGGAAGTGGAAGGACTGGATCTCCACGAACACGGAATGGATGCCTATCCCGATTTTACAAGCGACTAACTCAAATAAAAAGAAAACGGAGCGTTTGGCAGAACGCTCCGTTTATTCAAACCTTTTAACAATCTTATTGAATCAATCAAAACAAAAATCCCTTTGGGATTATTACTCAATCTAAATGTATTAAAATGACTAGAAACACAAATTTCGTAAAAAATTTAGTTCTATTGGCCTTAATGCTAGTAGGTACTGCAACTTTTTCCCAGGAAGAGGAGGAGGAAAAAAAGTTCTCTTTGAGCGGAACAGTGGATGCATATTATAGGGCCAATCTCAATGCCGGGAACGGCGTGGATGCACAGGCACCCGGAAGTTCATTTGCCAATTTGCCAGGATTTGCCTTGGGCATGGCCAACGTGATAGCGGCTTATGAAGGCGAAAAGGTAGGTTTTGTGGCCGATTTGGTCTTTGGTCCCCGTGGGACGGATGCCGTTTTTGCATCTCCCATATATTCCGCTACAGGAGACATTTTGAATCAACTTTATGTCTATTGGAATGTTAGTGATAAAGTGACCTTGACCTTTGGAAACTTCAATACGTTCCTTGGATATGAAGTAATTTCTCCTTCCGCAAATTTCAACTACAGTACTTCTTATCTGTTTTCTTATGGCCCTTTTAGCCATACGGGATTAAAGGCCGATTTTGATTTGGGCAACGATTGGTCCGCGATGTTGGCCATCATGAATCCAACGGATGTTACCGAGTTCAACACGGAGGGGTTATACACCTATGGAGCACAATTGGGGTATAGTGGCCAATTTCTTAACCTAGTCTATGGAAAACAGTCCTTGGGTTCGGAAAACCTTTTCCAAATTGACTACACAGGTGGATTTGATTTATCGGATTCTTTCTTTCTAGGCTTAAACGCCTCCTATCAAGATACCGATGGAGAAGGCTTTTATGGGGTAGCCCTATATCCTCAACTACAGACATCCGAAAATTTCTCTATAGGATTAAGAGGGGAGTATTTTGCCGAAACGGGGGATGATACGGAAGCAATTGTATATGGAGACGATACCGATGTTTTTGCCGTTACCCTTACTGGAAGTGCCACTGTTGGCGACTTGATCATAAAGCCAGAGTTACGATTGGATAGTGGTTCCGATGATTTCTTTGTAGATGGGGACGGAGAGCCAATTGGCAGCCTTTCCTCTTTCGTGTTGGCGGCCATATATCAGTTCTAAAAACGCAATTGGTTGATTTATTTATATATTTCGAGCCATCGAAGGCCCCGGCAGCAATGTCGGGGTTTTTTGTTTACTTCAACTTCACCTTGGGCATAAAATCCTTTACCCCTGCCAAAATCCGGGCATCCAGGGAATTCACCCCGGGGACTATGGGACAGGAATATTTTTTGTTATACACACAGTAGGGATTGTAGGCCTTATTAAAATTCAAAATAATACTATCCCCTATGGGAATTCTCAAATCCAAATATCTTCCGCCAGTATAAGTTTCGACCCCATTGGTACGATCCGTAAAGGGAAGGAACAAATAATCCGCATGCCCTTCCTCCTGCACCAATTCCTGATTTTGATAGATCTCCAACTCATGTGTTTTTCCATTCAAGAAAAACTTCGCAATGCCATAGACTACTTCTTTTGATCTTCGATCGGTAGTAGTGGGCATTAAAAAAGGCAGTGCTTCAGGTGTTCGGATTAGGTGGGCTTGGACAATAAAAGTGGTATCCGGCACAAAAAAATCCAGTCCCTCAAAATTCTTTCGATATCTATCCGGCAAAGGGGAGGTCTCCGGATTCTGAAATTCCTCGTTCAACTCGGCCTGAAAATCAAGGATGTCCTGTAGGATTTTAGATCGGGCCTCCATCTTCTCCGTTTCTGCCAGGTCATGGTATCTTTTTTCTTGCTTACAACTTAAGATAGATACCAAAAGGATAACACAACAAACACGCATAATCGTTACTTTTTCTCAAAATTACGATTTTGGCCCTTGAACTTTTGAAAAATGCGGAAAGACCTTTGCGCAATTATCCGACCTTAAGAGCTTGTTTAAACTCCAAGATTTAACACTTACCATTCTGCACCATGGTTTTTTATGACCGAAATTTGCCCAAAGCGAATCGTGCCCTGGACCATTACTTTCCAAAGTCCATTAATTTTCCGGGGCTATTTCATATCGGGATTCGTTCAGATACTTTTCCAAAAGTGTATTGAACTGGGGACTAATGCGCAGAAGTGCAGTATTCTCCAGGGTGTATAGCTCCTTTTTATCCGTATATCCTTGCTTTAACAGCTCTTCCAAATAGAATAGGGCCGTGCCATAATCCTCTATTTCGGAACTTAGGGAAATTACCTTTTTATAATACTCGTAATCCTTGGGATCGGTTATGGTCTTTAACATATACAAAAAGCCCAGGGCACCTTTATCCACACTTTCATTGGCCATGACAACGTCAATATTATCCTCAATAAGTGCATTTACAAAACCTCCGAGCCGTTTTCCCATCTGCCGTTCCGATGCTTTTTGGCTTTTATCGAGTTTTTTAAGTTCGTCCATCTGATATTTCCACCAACCCAGATTGTTAAAATTATAGGTAAGAATGTCTTCTTCCAAATAATAGGAATAGTCTTCCTTGACCAAACTCTCCCTAAGGAAAACTGCATTTCGCTCCCTACTTTCCGATCTAAAAAACTTACTTCGTTTTAGAGCTTTCTTGCTAGGAACCAAGGAATCCAAATCTTTAAGCGGCCTATAGGTACTTTCCAATTCTTCCAATAGTTCAAGGGCCAAAATCGGCTTTTTTAAAGAAGTCCATTTGTTCACTTGATTTAGATTTTTCCGGAAAGCCTTTTTTATAAAAATTGAATCCTTGGGCACTCTACCCTTTGCCATGGCCTGCAAAGTAAAAAATTCCAACGCCATGGAAAGATACTCTTGTGGAGGCCACTGGTTCCCACCTTCAAAAATCAGCAAGTTGTTAGGAAAGTTAAGCCTATTGAACTCCCCTTCCTGGGCAACCATATCCGGATAGCTAAAGTCTTCCGTACCAACGATTCCTATATAATGAAAGGGGCTTCTCTTACTCAAAATTTCCGTATTGGGAAAAGAAGAGCCACAGGAAACTACACCTGTCATCTGTTTTAGGAATACCGGTACCAGGCCCGCAAAACGGGCCCCTTCGGCAAAGCCGGCAGTATACATTCTTTGAGCATGTATTGGAAATAGAGACAATACCCCATCTACCATTCTTTTGGAAATCAAGATGTTCTCGGAAACGGACAAGCTATCCTTAATAGCATTGGATGCCGCAAGCAGGTACCCCGACTCCTCCGCTACTTTCAGCATCATACTTAACACCTGTTTACCACGACCCTCCATGTCAAAGACAAAAACAACGGGCCATTTTTGAGAAGGGTCAAAACTCGTTGGGAGGTATACCGCAAAGCTCTCGGATAGACTGTCATTGACCTTAATGCCATCCGTTACCGTTCCCTTCTTCAACCTTATCTGTTGCGCACTTACCGTAAACAGGGGAACAATGAGAATAAGGAAAAGTAAAAATTTCTTCATAGCAAAAGGTGTATCAAAAATCCGGCCAAAAGTATTCCGGACAAAATCACGGGGAAGCGTTAGGCCACAAGATTATCCTAAGAGTCATTCCCCAATACGCCCTATTTCAATGCCCTCGGAATAGGCAACTGAAATATCGTTCCTATTAAAAGCACTTTTAATCGATTTGTTGGCGGCAAACCTCACCTCCCAAAAATCATCCGGTAGTACATACGGCCGAACAATAAGTTGAATACTATGTGAATCAAAATCCAGAATCCCTATCTCCGGCTTAGGTTCTTTTAATATCCTCGGCACTTCCTCCAAGGCAGAGGCAATGATACTCTGGACCCTTGGAAAACTCTCGGCGTAGGGCATAGTTACTTCCAACTCTAGACGAATCATTCCCTTTTCGGAATAATTGGTAACCACACTATCCGTAATCATAGAATTGGGGATAATCAAAATCTTATTGCCCGGTGTAAGGACATTGCTACTGAATATCCCAATCTCCACTACCCGTCCGAATTTTTCCTCAACCTGTATCCAATCGCCTACTTTATAAGGTTTTAGGGTAAGTATCAATATCCCGGAAGCAAAATTTCCCAAGCTACCCTGCAGGGCCATACCTATTGCAAATCCGGCAGCCGCTAAAATGGCTACCAGGCCAGTAAGATCGGCACCCAATATACTAGCTATTACAAAGAGAACCGCCCCCTTGAGCACTATGCTTACCGTTGAGGCCAAAAAAGGCCTCAGGGTCTCCGAAAAACCAGTTTTCTTCAATGCCGCTTGGACCAGCTGAACCAGTTTTTCAACTATCTTGAACCCGATCCATAAAATAAAGCCGGCGATTATTATCCGTGGAAGGTAAAACACGGTCTTGTCCACGGCCATTTGAAAGTATTCGTTCAGCTTCTCCCAATCCATGGGATAAAATAAGCGATTATAATACTTATGGACAAATATTAAGGTCATTTTTGCTGATGACCGGAGAGCTAAGGAGATAGCTTTCCAATTGGAGCATAGGATATTACATGGGACAGTACAATATGGGTCCGGGTCTCTCCGTATTGGATCAGTTTGTCAATAAAGTTTTCTAGATGGAACTGATCCTCCAGGACTACTTCCATAATGATATTCTCATTTCCGGTGATTCGGTAGCAATTAATGACCTCGCCAAGGGATCCTACCATACCCAGAAAAGGTTTTAATTTGCCCATAAACGCCCGTAGGGTAATGATGGCCTTGAGCTGATGCCCGGTCCTAGAATGGGACACTAAAGCCTTGTACCCCAATAGAATACCGGCATCCTCCATTTTTTTCACCCTCTCCGCCACCGCCGGGGCGGAAAGGCCTACCGTTCTGCCGATATCGGCAAAAGATTCCCGGGCATTCCGTTGAAGACGCCCTAGTATCTTCCAGTTTAAATCATCCAATTTAGTTTCCAAGGTGGTTTAAAACAAATAATTTAGTTTCCCAGGGCAAAATACAAAAAAGCTTTGTTTTCCTAAGTCCAATCTCTCATTTCATTTGTACTTTTAAAGTAGAAAATCGTTAGAAACAAATGTCCTGTCAACAGCTTAATGGCTTACCTGTTTATAGAAAGGCCCTGGAGCTTTGTGAAATGAGCCGGGAGATTGCCTCCTATGTGTCCTTTAACAAGGATTTGCTAAAACTCTATAAATCCAACAGCCTTAGGGATATTATTGCTGATTCCCTCTTAACGGACACTATTCTTATTCCTCAAAAAATTGAGCGTGCCGTTTCCTCGGAATCCAAATCCGAACGGCTAAAGAATGCCAGTTATATCAACATCATGATCCGGAATATCAATTCCTACTGCACCGGACTTGAAAAGGACGGGGTAAGGGAAAAGGAATACCTCAATCTTTTACGTGAAGAAATCAAAAGTTTTCGGCGTTCCTTTAAGCTATGGCGGAAATCACTTCTAA
>JBCBSN010000233.1:0-7158 GCA_039819225.1 Bacteroidota bacterium
CGGCTAGGTTAACATATTTTATCTGACGGAATTGACGTCCATTCTCAAGGGCAAATGCCTTAATTTCTTTGACCTTGAACTTCTCTATCGCCTTCTTTTTTATTTTTTTGCCCTTTTTATAAAGTTCGAGCATTTTTTTGGGGAAAGGATTATTTGAGGGTCTGATCGATGCTACTTTCTATTTCTGTGATTTTCGCATCGCCCCAAAGCTCCTCTATGTCATAAAACTCCCTAATGTGTTTTTGGAAAATATGAACTACCACGTTTATGTAATCCATAAGCACCCATTCTGCATTATCCTCGCCTTCTACATGCCAAGGTTTGTCGTGGATGGCCTTGCTTACCGTTTTCTGGATGGAGCCCGTTATAGCGTTGACGTGAGTATTGGAAGTGCCACTGCAAATTATAAAGTAATCACAAACGGTGTTTTCAATTTCCCTTAGATCAAGTAGGTTGATATTGTTTCCCTTAACCTCATCTATGCCTTGTAGAATTAATGCGATCAACTCGTCTGCACTAGCTTTCCCTTTTTGCATTCAAAAATTTTAGTTTACACAAAGTTATTATTTTTTTGTTCTTTTAAACCTAGTTTTAACAATTGGTCAAAAATAGATTTTAAAGGCTCTGCATGCAAATAATCAAACTTAATGCCACGGACTCTACCAATGCGTATTTAAAACATTTGGCGGCCTCTCAAAGTTTAGGGGATTTTACCACCGTCCTTACCAAAAACCAACAGAATGGAAGAGGTCAAATGGGCTCTCAATGGTTGTCCGAACCAGGTAAAAACCTAACGTTTAGTGTTTTAAGAAAGGGCGACAACCTTTCCGCGGACAATCCGTTTATCCTGAACATAGCTACTACCCTGGCCATCCATAAGACTCTATCCGACCTAAAGGTGCCCGAACTCACGATTAAATGGCCGAACGACATTCTGTCAGGTATAGACAAGATATGTGGTATCCTTATTGAGAATGTAATATCCGGTAACCATATCAAGGCCTCCATCATTGGCGTTGGCCTTAACGTAAACCAGACCACCTTTCCTCATCTTACCAACGTTTCTTCCTTAAAATTGTTGTTATCCGGGGATTGGGATTTGGAGGTGCTATTGAACAAGCTATTGTACAACATGCGTTTCACCTTTCAGGGACTAGGCCGAAAGAATGAGCTTTGGGAAGCTTATGAAAGGGTATTGTTCAGAAAAGGTTCGCCATCTACTTTCGAATCTAAAAATGACGGACGCTTTATAGGGACTATCCAGGGCGTGTCTACAACTGGTAAATTGGTAATAGCGATTGAAGATGGTTCCCAAAGGGCCTATGCCTTCAAAGAGGTCGGGTTTATCCTTTAAAGCTTAGGTCGTTTCCAGTTCTTTTTTCAAATTATCCATTAGGGTCCCCATAAAATTGGTAATGGGGGACTTTATCATCATGGCCATCATGGCATTGAACTCTCCCTGAAAATTAAGGGCAACCTCACTGGAGTTTGCAGCTAAGGGAACAATATCCGCCGTAAGTGTAAAAGGAAGTTTTTCACTGGCCGCCCCAAGAATTACTTTGGAATATGGATCCTGTTCCTTGCGTTGCAATACAATTTCGGGCATTCCCTTTAAGGCAAACAAAAAACGGTCTTGGTTAATAAGTTCAAACTTATCGATGGTTTCCGGCATTAACCTTTCAAAGTTCCCTAAATCCGTAAGAAATTGGAATATCTCCTCGGGACTTTTGGAAATCATTTTTTTTGGAGTTTCTAAGTGCATAGTTTAGGATTGCCATGTGGATGGATTCTTTCGCCAGTCCAATAGGGTATTTAACTGTTCTTCTTTTATATGTCCGCTTTCCGAGGCCTTTTGAATTAAGTGGTCATAGTCCCCAAGGGTATGGAGCTCCAATTCACTTTGTTCAAAGTTGGTTTTGGCCACCTCAAATCCATAGGTGAAAATGGCAAGCATACCTTTTATTTTGGCACCTTGCCGAATCAACGCATCTACGGCATTTAAACTACTTTTTCCCGTACTGATCAAATCCTCTATGACCACTACGGTCTGGTTGGTTTCCAGTTGGCCCTCAATTTGGTTTTGTCTTCCATGGGATTTTGGTTCCGGTCTTACATATATGAAAGGCAGCCCCATATAATCGGCCACTAAAACTCCTATGCCTATAGCCCCTGTGGCCACACCTGCAATCACATCGGGCTTTCCATAAAGCGTTTCTAGTTGTTTGGCCATTTCTTCCCTTACGAAGTTTCGTATGGGCGGGTAGGAAAGTATGATCCTATTATCACAATAAATCGGAGATTTCCATCCCGAAGCCCATCTAAATGGATTTTCAGGTCTCAACTTTATTGCATTAATTTGCAGCAGAAGCTCTGCTGTTTTTTTAGCGGTGTTCTGGTCCAAAATCATGGCGTAAATGTATAAAGTTTTTGTAAAAGAAGCTCCTCTTATCCTTACGAATAAACTTTCCGAAATTACCAATAGCCGCTACTATCCGCTGAACAGCAATACTGTTATGGAAGCTATTGATGCCCTGGCCAAAAAAAAATTGGACGAAGCTTATATTTATCACCCCAATCACGAGGAAATACTAAAAAAGTTCACCAAAAATATTCCCATGGAAATTGCGGCTGGAGGAGTCGTTACCAATACGTTAGGCAAGGTTTTGTTCATTTATCGGAACGATAAATGGGATCTGCCCAAAGGCGGGGTCGAGAAAGGGGAGACCTTGGAGGAATGTGCGCTAAGGGAAGTCCAGGAAGAGACAGGGGTCAAGGGCCTGAAAATCGAGAATTTCCTTCACACTACCTATCACGTTTTTAAGAGAAATGGCAAATACAAACTAAAAGAGGTACATTGGTATGCCATGAGGACCTCGTTTACAGGTAAACTCAAAGGTCAGAAGAACGAGGGAATCGAAAAGGTGAAGTGGAAAGGTCCCAAAAAAATCCAGAAGGCATTGGAGAACTCCTATACCAATATAAAAACACTTTTTGGGGAATAATCAAACGGCGCTAGTCCATGTCCATTAACCGGTAGACGGGATATTGCAGGTGGGCCTTTTCGTAATGGCGAGACCTTTGGTATAACCAATCCAATTGTAAATACCAACTGTTTGCAAAGATAGTATCCATTTTTTTCTTCGCTGTAAAGGCCTCCAAGAGTTGAGGGTCAGCTTGCAGCATTTTCGTCGCGATATCCTCAAATACGTAAGGTGAAAACCCTTCTTTTCGCTGTAGTATGGTGTCAAAGAAGTTCCAATTGAAAAACGAGTCCGATGCCTGTGGCTCCAAGGTCTCCAAAAGGTAACGAATACCCGGCTGGTCCAGTGGAATCATAAGGTCTCCTTCGGAAAAAGTGATACTAAGGGTATCCTTTACTACGGAAGTGGCAAAATGGGGGTAATGCCCCTCATAAGGGGATTCCATAGTTTTGTAATCCTTTATCCGATAGGATTCCACGCTAATAATGGTATCCTGCTTTAGCGGCTTATAAATAATTTTGTTCAGATTCAAAAGTGCCAGGACATTACGCCATGGTTTCTTAAGAATATACGCTTTCGGGATTTTTACGGAATCTATGGGCGTATAATGGTTTTGATATGGGATTTCTTTGGTAAAGGGCCTAGTGCGGTCATATTTTAGCCTGGGAAAACCGGTTACCTTGCTTATAAGGGTATCCGCTGCATAACCTTTGAACCTAATCTTGGAGACCCTAGTGGTGTCCATGGCCCAAGATATTGGATAATGTATCCATTCTTTATGCCTAGTTCGGGCATTTTTGCGCAGGTCTATGATACGCTGGTTCTTATCATCAACGATTTGAAGTATGCTGGCCAAAAAATCATAGGTACCCCTTACTCTTTGATTATAGGGCTTTAACATATGGGTCTCTACCATAAGGCCTAAGGTGTTCCAAAGTGCCGCATATCCTGTAGAGTATCTGGGATGGTCCAAAAATTGCGCGAACCCCTTTTCCGGAACCTGATGGTATACATTTACAAAAGGAGCTATTTCCCAATCCTTTGTTTTTAGGGTTTTTACAAGAGTTGGCATTAATTCTTGATTCACAAATTCACCCAACTCCCCTCCCAACTTGTTGTGTTGGGTAAACAGATGGGTAAGTGTGTATTGATAATCCGCACCATTGCTGACATGGGTATCAATAAAAACATGGGGTTTTACAAGATGAAATATTTCCGTGAAGGTCCTGGCATTCTTGCTATCCGCTTTTATAAAATCCCTATTGAGGTCATAATTTAGAGCGTTGCCTCTAAAACCATACGATTTTGGCCCATTCTGATTGGCCCTTGTCCCCGTATTTCTGTTTAACGCCCCACCCACATTATATACCGGTATTGTTACCAATACGGTATTTTTGGGCACATCGCTTTTACCCGTGGCCAAATCCCTGAACAATAACATGGTAGCATCTATTCCGTCGCTTTCCCCTGGATGTATTCCATTGTTGATCAGGATTACGGTCTTTTCCTCCCTCAATTTTTGAAAATTAAAGGTGCCTTCTGGGTTATAGGTGACCACATGTAGCGGGTACCCGCTATCCGTCTCCCCAACGGTCTGTACGTTCACTTCCGGAAATCGTCTGGCCAGTTGGATGTAAAAGTCAACTAATTCCTCATAAGTTGCCGTCTCTTGACCTGAAGATTTTTCAAATTGGGTAGTAAAAGGAGGTAATTGATCCTTGCTTTCGGTCTCGCAGGCCAGCAGTATAAGCGCCAGAAAAAGGGCACCGAGAATCTTCATATATAGTACAACTGAAAATCTGGGATAAAATTAAGCAAAAATGCTATCCCATAAATTAAGCCGCTTTGGTAATATCCGCTATGTTATGTTTTTTTAGTGGCTTTTGATTGAACGTGATGAGATGCCTTGTCCTGGACTTATACCGCATCCAGTTTTCATGATCTAATTTGTCTATGGAAGAGGTAATAATATTGATGCGAATCTTTTTATCCAGAGGAAGGAGGATGAACTCTTCCAAGAACTGCCACCCATCCATTATGGGCATGTTGATATCCAGAAAGATCACCTCAGGGACTTGTTTTTTTTCTTGAAGCCTCTTTCTAATTTCATCTAAGGCAAGTTTTCCATTTTTATAGGATGTCATATCATCGCAAATAGTTACTGAATCCAACATCTTACGAATACCAAAAACGGTAATGGGATCATCGTCTATAATAAAAATGGAATCAATTTTTTTCATCAAAATAGATTTTAAAGGTAGTGCCTTTGCCTACCTCACTACAGGCTATGACCTTTCCGTTCATGGCCTCTATTTGGTTTTTGGTAATGTAAAGGCCGATACCCTTGGCATCTTTGTTCTCATGGAATGTCTTATACATTCCGAATAATTTATCCCCGTATTTCTTAAGGTCTATCCCTAGGCCGTTATCTTCTATACTCACCAAGGTATATCCCCTTTTCTTTGTGGCCGAAAGATTTATTACCGGATCTCTATCCGGACTTTTATATTTTATCGCATTGGTGATAAAGTTTATCAGAATACTGTCCACATAGGCCGGAACGCCGTTTACACTAAGAGTATCGGGAACGGTATTGACTATTGTGGCCCTATTTTCTATAATGAGACTGGTAAGGCCTTGTAGCACGTTCCGGATCCTGCCGTTGAGGTTTACCTCTTCTTTTTCACGATTGGCATTGGTGCGTATAGCCACCACCTCATTAAGATTGTCCAAAGTTTCCATTAGATTATCGGATGCCCCCAGGAGCATATCAATAATGTTCCTTTTTTCCGATTCCTCTTCCTCATTGACCAAAAAGTCTAGTAACATAGAGAAATTAGCCGCGTGTGATCGTAGGTTATGGGAGACAATATGAGCAAAATTTACAAGTTTTTTGTTCTGTAAAGAGGTTACATTGATCAAATCCATAAGCTCCTCTTCTTTTTGCTTAAGACTAGTGATGTCCATACTAATGCCCACTAGCCCATTGGTGGAATTATCTTCTCCGACCAAGGGTATTTTTGAGGTTAGGAAAGTAACCTTCTCGCCGTTATTTTTGATGCTTGTCCTCTCTTCCCCCAAAATGGGCTTCTGAAGCGTCATTACGTTCACGTCGTCTTCCTTGGTTATTCTGGCCGTTTCCTTGTCATAAAAAGCTTCGTCCGTTTTGCCCAACACCTCTTCCGGCCCGGAAACCCCGAGATAATCACACTCCGATTTGTTTACCAGGATCTTTCTGAACTGCCTGTCCTTGATAAAAACATTTAATGGTAGGTGGTCGATCAAAGTATTTAAGAGTTGTTCATTCTCCCTGATTTTCATGTCGGCCAGTACCTGATCGCTCACATCCTGAAAAGTCCCGATCAATCCTTTGAACTCCTCATCCTTATAAACAGGTTTCCCGGCGGCAATAACCCATTTTTCGGTCCCGTTGGCCGTTACGATCTGTAGTTTTTCACTCCAGGGGGTTTTAATGGAAATGGCCCGGTCAACTACCATGGAAATAGTGTTTCTGCTGTAACCGGTCTTGTAGAAATCAATTCCTTTTTCAAGAGTGGGTACATAGCCCTCCGGCACTTCGTGAATCATCCGGGTCATAGGGCACCATGTTACTTTATTGCTAGTGGCGCAGTATTCCCAACTACCGATTTTGGCGATTTCCGATTTTTCGTGTAGAAGAAATTTAAGTTTTTCAAGCTCCAGTTGGGTATCCACTTTTTTGGTAACGTCCTCGACCTCTACAATAACGCCCACTACGTTTTCTTCCTCGTTATACCAGGGGATGGCCGACCATTCGAACCATTTTTCGTTCCCTGTTTCATCCAGATGGCGCTCTTGGGTAGTTTTTGCCGGTATACCATCAAGACATTTGCTTAATGCCGACCTCCATTGCTGTTTGGAACAACCCATTAATCGAAAAATGGATTTGCCAATGATGTCATGGTCTTTAATACAAAAATAGGATATCCAAGTATCGGAGGCATGGATAATCTCAAACTTCTTATTTAAATAAACAGTGGCCCGGGGTAGCTGCTTTATCAAATAGTTACCTGCCAACATTTTGCGTTCTCTCAGCATATCAGGTGTAATTTCTTACTAAGCTAGGGTGTTTCTCCCAATTATTCGGTGGATTTGTTGTGAATGTCCAAAAACACGTTGTGTTCCTATGTTTTATTAG
>JBCBSN010000234.1:0-7150 GCA_039819225.1 Bacteroidota bacterium
GGATGGCCTCGGCAAAGAAGTGGGCTTTCAAAGCAAAAGCACTTTTTATAGGGCTTTTAAGATTCTTGTAGGAACTACGCCCTTAGAGTACTACAAGTCCTTGGCAACAACAAAATAATTGTAGATCTAAAGTATACTATCAAAATTATATGCAAGGAACGTACCTATCATTTCACCGGACTCCTCACCTTTTATATGATTCTGAATGAAACCATATGGATACAATAAATTCGCTGAAAAACAATTATTTGGCATTTTTACAAACCCAAAAAATAGATCCTAGTCGAGAAGACAGGATTTACAGAATCCTTTTACATCGCATGGTTTGCAAACAAACGCCAAATGTCTGTGTATTCCAAGCCGTTTTTTGTTTGTGGTGTTCCGCCTAATAGTACCTGATTATTCAAGAGTTTAACCGAACCACAAAAATAATGTAAAGCACAGGATTTGTAGAATCCCAATAAACCCTTTGTTGCAAATGAAAAAGGGAAGCCGTTGCTTCCCAATTTTTTGTTCCGGAACACGTTGTAAAACTGTGTTTTGCACGATTCCGGGAACAAAAAAAAGTGATTTGCCTTTGCAAATCACTTTTTAGCTTGGTCGGGATGACAGAACTAAATTGATACAGTCAAACATTTTATTTTCAATTAATTAAGTGTTGAAATCTTGAATAAAATCCCTTTATGGACACCAATAAGCAAGAAGTAACTTAAGAACGTAAATCTAAAGTGTTTTTATAATGTGAAATTACTAAGAAAATAGATAATCGATGCAAAATTGCCTAGTTTGATTTCAATAATCAATTTTTAGAAGCAAAGTTATGTCTTAAAAAACCTTGGTTTTACCGGACAACTCATTTTGAACAGATTTGGACCAGAAACTACTGTTTTAAGATCCTGCCGAACTTCAAGAGCCTGTTAAATTAATGGACAAAACTGTCAATTTTTTTTACGCTTTAAACCCCTAAAAAGAAGAACGTATAAGCTATTGGGTTGATTGTATGAACATTGCAATTGTGGCACGGATTTGGTTAATAGTTTTTCGTCACTTTTTCAGTAAAAATCTAGGTCTATACGTAGCGGGCCTCTACGGTATAGCGTTAAAGGCATTTATCCCATGTTAAGGCACCATTTTATTCTCTTCTTCAGGAACATCAAAAAGAACACGAACACTTTTCTTATCAATCTGACGGGACTGTCGACCGGACTGGCCTGCGTCCTCTTGATCTACCTTTGGGTGACCGATGAACTCGGTATGGACAAATTCAATAAGAACGATGCCCAGCTGTACCAGGTCATGCAGAGCTTCCAGTTTGAGAGCTCAATCGAAACCCAGGAAATGACACCTGTCCCTTTGGGGAAGGCATTGCTGGAGGAAATGCCGGAAGTAGAGCATGCGGTGGCCATCAATGATTTCTTTTCTTGGCAAAGCGGCAGGGAAGGGGTCCTTTCGAACGGGGACAAACGGATAAAGGCAAGCGGATGGCACGCGGGGACCGATTTTTTTAAGGTCTTTTCACATGGACTGCTCCATGGGGACAAGAACCGGGTACTGGCCGACAAGAACAGTATTGTACTATCCCAGAGCCTGTCAGAAAAAATATTCGGGACAACGGAAAACATCGTCGGCAGGACCTTGGAATGGAGCCATCCTTCCTTTGAGGGCATCTTTCAGGTCTCCGGGGTTTTTGAGGATCCCCCCATCAATGCCACGGGCCGATTCGATTTCCTGATCAGCATGGAGATCCTTTTGGAGAAACTCCCCTGGACAAACGGATGGGGCGGCAGTGCCGCGGAGACCTTTTTAGTCCTAAAAAAGGGAACGGACGTTGACAGGTTCAACAAGAAGATCGAGTTTTTCACGCATTCCAGGGAAAACTCGGACGACAACAACTCATTGTTCGTACAGCAATATTCCAAAAGGTACCTCTATGGCCAATATGAAAATGGCAAACCGGTCGCGGGCAGGATAGCCTATGTGGGGTTATTTTCCATTGTTGCCCTCTTCATACTGTTGATAGCCTGTATCAATTTCATCAATCTGTCCACGGCCTTGGCATCACGGAAGATGAAGGAGATCGGGATAAAAAAATCCATGGGGGCGAACAGGAGGGCATTGATCTTCCAGTTTATGGGGGAATCCATGTCCATGGCCTTTCTGTCGCTTGTGGTCGCCGTCCTGTTGGTGGTTCTGCTCCTTCCCCAATTCAATGAAATCGCGGGAAAGCAACTTTATTTGAATATAGGATTGGGTGATGTGCTGTTCCTTACAGGAATTGTTCTTGCTACAGGATTCATTTCAGGCGTTTATCCCGCCTTTTACCTTTCTGGGTTCAAACCTGTAAAGGTGTTGAAGGGGAAACTCGATAAATCTTCCGGTGAAATTTGGGCGCGAAAAGGATTGGTCATTTTTCAGTTCGCCCTATCGATTATTTTTATTGTCGGCCTATTAATCGTGGACAGACAGATTGATTTCGCCCAAACCAAAAATATGGGATATAGCAGGGGTCAGATTGTTTCCTTTGAATGGAAAGGAAAGCTGTACAGTAAAAGGGAGCTGTCAAATGGAAAATCAAACGAACGATTTTACACCTTGATGTCTAGTATAAAGGAGGTGCCAGGGGTGGTGAACGCAACCAACATGTCCGGGAACATCTTGAACGAGATCTATGGCCAAAGCGATATTTCCTGGAGGGGGGAGGACTCTGACAGGGATTTTCTTTTTCAGTCCCCGGTGGTGGGCTTCGAATTTATAGAAACGCTTGGCATCGAACTAAAAGAAGGGCGGACTTTTTCAAGGAATTATAACGACGATTACTCAAAAATCATTTTGAACGAGGCGGCGGTTAAGAAGATGGGGCTCGAAAATCCCGTAGGCAAAATAATCGATATGAACGGGGGCAGTCAAATCGTCGGGGTCGTCGGGGATTTTCACTATGGGTCACTCCACAACCATATCGAACCGCTCATTTTTAGGTTCGACCCATATGGAAGAAACATTATGGTCAAAATAAAAGCTGGAACGGAACGGGCCACTTTGGAACGCTTGGAGAAAGTCAACAGTGAATTCATGCCGGAATTTCCCTTTGAATATACCTTTATGGACGATGACTACCAAGCCCTCTACGAATCGGAGGAAAGGGTCGCCGTACTATCCAGGTATTTCTCGGCTCTTGCCATTATCATTTCCTCACTGGGCCTATTTGGATTGGCCACTTTCACTGCGTTGCAGCGACGAAAGGAAATCGGCATCCGGAAGGTCCTGGGCCAGACCGCGGCACAGGTCACGGTAATGTTGTCCGGTGAATTTGCCAAATTGGTCCTGGTATCGATTTTGATCGCCCTGCCCGTTTCCTATCTGTGCGTGGATAATTGGCTATCGGGTTTTGCTTACCGGATCCCCTTGCGGTCCTGGTATTTCTTGGGAGCTGGATCGGTGGCACTGTTGGTGGCCCTTTTGACCGTTGGAAGCCAAGCTATTCGAGCGGCCAATAGAAACCCAGTGGAAGCATTGAAGGAGGAATAATCAAAATAGCTTGTATTATAAATCGGCGAGTTAACGAGATGGATTTGGAAGAAAGTGTTGATTCCGAATAAACGTTCGTTTTGTGAAACACAATATGCGTTACAGATAATATGCCTTGCTCATCTATATCTTGATAAACTTTCCTTCGAAGAATAAATAGGGGTTCTCAAATGTTGGTGGAACGTTTAGAGGACCTCCATATCGAATTGATTTGCCAATGATTTCATTTTCCCCAATTTCGATAGTGGTAAACAACATTCCATCCGGTGTGTTGATTACATATAGGTTTTCTCTTTGTAAATAGGTCATCTTGTAGGTTTTCGATTTACCTTCTCCTTCATCTACCACAATCCTGTCCTTCGAACCGTCTAAGATTACTTCTCCCTCTTTTTGAATTACCTTTTCGCCATCACTTATGCCAAATGTAACTGTACCTCTGCCACTGGGCGGTTGTTCAGGAAAACGTTTCTCAAGAAAAGGCAGGGCCAGTACATGTGCCATTTCTTCGATGCGGTGAGGCCTTCGCGCATTGGCCATTATTGCGATGGAAAAGTTTTGTTCCGGAAAAACGCAGATTACGCTCCTGGCACCTCCCATCGAACCGGCATGTTCGAATATACGTCTACCACGTATATCCCAGCTTCTACGCCAACCTACACCAATAGCTGTCTCCTTTCCCGTTACCAATTTTTGACTTTTTACCATTTCATCTACTATTTCTGACCGGAAAAAACCATTCAGGTAGGCATTACCCATCCGAACAAGATCTGAAGGAGTGGATATCATACCACCACCACCCCATTTGTAGCTAGGATCTTCGGGACTTTGAATTTTCGAAATCTCCCCGGTACCGTCAATCGAATATAGTTCGGTCATGTCGTCTATTTCCGTATCTATCAAATGGGGACCTGTAGAGGACATTTTCAATGGGCAAAAAATTTCCTTTTCCAAATATTCCAAAAAGGGAAGTCCGGAAGCACCCTCCACCACTGCGGAAAGCAGGGTATAGCCGTACGTTGAATATCTTGCATCGGTACCAGGTGCAAATCTCAGGTCTAAATGCGAAAATACCTTTAGGGATTCATCAACCGATTCGTAAAACCGCTTTTCCCTACGATCGTAGGAGGAGTAATGGGATATTCCGGATAGATGCCCCGATACGAGTCGAGGAGTTATGGGGTACAATTTTTCAGGAAATTCCGGAACGTAGGTTTGAATGGGAAGATCCAGATCCAACTTATTGCCCTGAACCAACTTCGCCATTGCTGTGACCGTCATCATCTTGGATACTGAAGCTGCACGAAATTTGGTCTCTGTTGTAACCCTCTTTTTTGATTCGATGTCCGAATAGCCAAATCCCTGGGCATAAATGATCTTTCCGTCCTTCAACATAGCAATCGAAATTCCCGGGGGACTGTTTCCGCACTCCAAATAGGTATTTACCAAGGTTTTAGCCAGGGCTTTTGCCTTACGAAGTTCAATTTGTCCAAAAGCATGGGCAATAACAAGGAACCCTATCAAAAAACTCAATCTTCTTTTCATGGTTTTCATATTGTCTGTTCTATTGCTCCGGCAAAGGGAGGCTCTTAATTGTGTGTTTCATACTTTCCCAAAAGCTCAATCATGGACTTATCTTTAGAGGCACGTGCATGGTACATGGGGTATTCATCCCCAGGAACTTCCAAGTACGGATCGGCACCATTTTCCAAAAGCAACTTCACAATTTCTAAGTGTCCGTTACGGACGGCATTTATCAATGGCGTACCATCTCCTGGCACGCTTTGGTCAATCTGTGCTTTCTGTGAAACCAAATAGGCGACTATATCTAGATGTCCATTTTTAGAAGCGACAAGCAGGGCAGTTCCGTCACCATTTATGGCCTTGTTTACTTCAGCGCCATTTTCAATCAAATATTTGACAAAATCCAAATGGCCATTAGCGGAAGCCGCCATTAACGGGGATTCATCCCCATGGGCATTAAGATTGACATCGGCCTTTGCTCCAAGGAGTACTTTTCCAATTTCCAGATTCCCTGTCTTGGCAGCGGTAACCAAGGGCGTTCGCTTACCTCCTATTAATATTGTGGAATGGTTGCCATTGTATATTACCTGGGGTTCGGGGCTTTCATCGATGCAATTGGGATCTGTCGATTTGAGCAATTTCTTGACTTCAGTTAGATTTTCATCTTTTATGGCTCTTAGTAACTCTTTGCAGTCAATACTAGTCTCGATTTCCCCGGAAAAAGCGTCGTTCTCTAAAGTAATATCGGTAGCAATGGGAGTATCGCTGGTTTGGGCAAGTGCCGAAAAGGGCTTGTTTATAAGCAACAAGATCAGAAATAACATTGGCGCTATAAATGCATACTTCCAATTAGCGTGGGAATTTGATTTTTTCGTGTCCATTTTTAAAATTCTTTTTTTGATTAATGATTGATTGTAGTTTGTCGTGATCGCCAAGGGTTTGTTCAAACTGGCTATCTTTAAAAGATTCATCTGATAGCTTTCTTTTTTGGCAGAAGCGCCGTTTACCAAAATAGCATCGGTTTGGTATTCTATGTTTTTCTCCACTTCCTTTCTGAAAAACCATGCAATTGGATTGAACCAAAGGATTATGACCACTATTTCCGAAATCAAAAGGTCCAGGCTGTGGAACTTCTTGACATGGATCTTTTCATGTGAAATTATCTGTTCATAGGTACTATGGTCATAGCTTTCGGGTGTTATGAAGATATAGTTGAAAAAAGAGCAAGGTTCTTTTATGGACTTTGTGTTGACAATCGTGCAATCGGTATCACTTATTCTATCGTCGCTCTTTCGTACTTTGATTAAAATTGTGGCAACCTGGGCAATAAGATTGAGGGAAAATATGGTTGCCCCGAAGTAGTATAGCACCAAAAGCCAATAAATCAACCCCTTTTCTTCTTCCATGGGCTCTGGATTTTGCGTTTCGGAAGCTGTCGACACCAGGTCCGTTGCAGACCCATTAGTGTGTATGCTTTCGGTTTGGTCCAAAATAGGTTGGTTGTCTGTTAGAATTTCGATTTTATTTTCCAATACTCCTTGGTTGTTAATAAGCTTTGGCAGTGACACAAAAGGGAGTACAAAAGCAAGGATGAGACTGCCAAGAAGGTAGATTCTGTTCTTGGCAAAGAAACTTTCCCTTTCGAGAAAGATTTTGTAGAAGACCAACAGAAAGGCAATTATCAATGAAGCTTTTAGAAGTAAGGCAATCATGACTTCGGATTTTTATTTGATTTGATCATAGCGATCATTTCCTTGATTTCCTCTTCCGATAGGTTTTCCTGTCTGGCAAAATGGGCCATCATTTTGGGAAAAGAGTTGCCAAAATATTTCTTTTTAATATTGACCAAGTGCTCGTCCCTGTAGTCCTCCTTGAGGACCAAAGGGCTATATTGATGTGTGTTACCCAGCTTTTCGGATTTCAAAAACCCCTTTTTGACAAGTATCTTTACTATGGTGGCCACTGTATTGTAATGGGGTTTTGGTTCAGGAAACCCCTCAATGATGTCCCTGATAAATACTTTTTCCAATCGCCAGATTATCTGCATGATCTGATCTTCCCTTTTTGCAAGTTGCTTCATGGTACTAAGTTTGAAAATATAAAA
>JBCBSN010000235.1:0-7144 GCA_039819225.1 Bacteroidota bacterium
CGCCCAAAAACTGATTAAAGCTAGGGATTTCCACAACGCCCCAATCCGAGTTTATCAAATTTCCGAGATTTAATATATCTAGGCTCAATTGAAACTTATTCTTATCGTTAAGCCTAATATCCTGAAGCACCTTAAGGTCCCAGGTACTTCTCCACGGTGCGAGTGCCCCGTATCGCTCGGCATACTGACCTCTTCGGTCATTTAGATAGTCATCTTGCTGTATAAAGGCCTCAAGGGCTTCCGCTTGTCCCGGACCGCTAAAGTTCATTTGTCCGATATCCGAGGCCGTAGGAACGTAAATAAGATCGTTATTGTTTCCATCGGTATTTCCCGGGATAAAATCATTATTGATGTTTGCTCCATAGATGTAGTTGAATCGTCCTCCCTGAGCATATTCAAAAAGCGTGGAGACGGTGGTCCCCGTTTTAAATACCTTGGATATAACCCCTACAAAACGGTGGGTGTCGCCATATCGGGAAAATGAGAGCACATCCTGATTTACATTGCCTACAACGGCATTGGCATTAAAAGCATCACTGGTAATCTCCGCATCAATGGAGTTCACCTCCTTGGAATTCAGATAACTGTAACCTAATTGTGCATACAGGTCATTACCAAAGTTCTTTTCAATTTTTGCGGCTATATTCCAAATACGTCCTTCATCGGTATTGGTAAAAACATAGGCGGCATTAGGTGATTTATCCTCTGGATTGTATATCTCCCTTTGATCAAAAGGAGTATTAAGGGTACCTGTAGGCTCCCCAAGTCCCCAGTTTTGGACCTGCACTCCATTTATGTCCTTGGTGTAGGAAACATCCAAAGTGGCGACGATTCCATTTTCAAACCTTTTGTCCGCACCAATATTGGTTCTCCACACCTGTGGAAATTTAAAGTCCGGATCAACTACGGTATAAAAGAAGGTGTTGGGGTTGGCTATTTGATTTCCTAACCAAACAAAGGGAAATCTTCCCGTGAAAAGACCTGATCCCCCTCGTAGTTGAAAGGTGTTGTCCTTATTGATATCATAGTTAAAGCCAACCCTCGGGGAAACCAAAAAGTCATTTGAAGGCAGTTCGGTAGAATCGAAAAAAGCAGTTTCACCAGTATCCGGATCGGTATAGGGAATGGAGGGGTCATAGCAGCAGTTTCTATCAATAACTTCCTGGGCCTTCTCGGCAGAATCAAAAAACAGGGGCTTGTCAAAACGAACGCCATAGGTAAGTTTAAAATTTTCGGTTACATCCCATTGATCTTGAATATAAAATGCCATTTGCCCAACATTGGTCTCGGCCAAGGCCCATCCACCCAAATTACCTTCTCCAGCGGCCTCTAAGGCCCTGTCTGCCGCCCTTGCATCATTAAAGGCCTGTTGCAGCGCACCAGAACTTGCAAAATCGGAAAAACCGGTAATGGTAGTGGTGGGGAAGAAAACACCTTGGGCACCATAGACACCTAAGTTAAAGGAATTGTCAAATTGAAATTTTTCAAATGAAAAACCAATAGTATAATTATGATTCCCTTTAAAATAATTAAGGTTGTTGGTAAATTGAAAAACCTTTTGATCCAGTCTGTTATTTATTGAAAAAGGTTCGTGGCCCGCAATGATATAGCTGGAGGTATCCTCCGCATCCCTGATCAAGATACTGGGTGCCGGTGTTGAAAATGGATTCCTAAAATCGTCAAAATGGGTATAGCCAAGTTGGAATTTGTTGGTGACTTGATCGGATAAGGTAGAATTCAATTCCACTTGAACGGACTGGATATTATTGTTGATTTCGTAACCTGCATTTTCAAATTGCAATACGGACGCGTCCGGCCCCCTAAAATTAATCGCATTTCTGTTTGCTGGAAGTCCTCTGGACGCATTTAAAAAATTATAAATAACGGCCAAGCGGTTGTTATCGTCTATATTCCAATCCAATTTAACGATACCCTTGGTAGATTCCTGGTCAAAATTGAACCCCTCGTACCTTCCCGGGTCATAAAACACATTGTTCCCTTGCTCATCCTGACCTATAACCACCTGACGCAAAAGATTGTCCACCAACTGAAAGTCGGATTCCAGTACTCTAGACTCATTAATGGCCCCGGATCCGGTATTGGGTACAAAACCATCGGTTCCCAATTCCGTCAATTCATCCCGCTCAAAGTTCACAAAAAAGAATAGTTTGTTCTTTACGATGGGGCCGCCAATGCTAAGACCATATTGCGTTTGTTCAAGCCCTGTTTTAAAGACATCGTCTCCATTGATTTTTCCCCCGGTAAGGTCATCATTTCTAAAGAACCCGTAAACGGTACCGTAGAATTCATTGGTCCCACTTTTGGTCACCGCATTTACGGACGCCCCCGTAAATCCAGATTGGGTAACATCGTAAGGTGCCGTACTTACTTGTATTTGATCAATGGCGTCTATGGAAATTGGAGTTGCATTGGCCTGCCCACCGGGTTGGGCGGCGTCCAAACCAAAAGGGTTGTTGAAAATGGCCCCATCTAGGGAAAAGTTGTTGTACTGATCATTACGTCCTCCAAAAGAACCATTGCTGGCCGTAGGCTCCAAACGTGTGAAATCATTGGTGGATCTAGAAATGGTAGGCAGTCTGGTGAGTTCCCTTCTCCCGACACTTGTCTCCGCCCCGGTTCTATCACTGCCAAAAACCCCTCCACGGTCCGAAACGAGGACAACTTCATCCAAGGCCTCACTTTCCGGAACTAGTCTTACATTGACATTGAATGTTTTTCCCAAAGTTAAGAATACCCCATCCTGATTCTGTGTTTTGAATCCTATATAGGATATGGTGACTTCATACGGGCCCCCTACCCTTAGGTTCAAGAGGTTAAAACGCCCATCTTCATTGGTTATGGCCCCGTATTTGGTTCCCGTAGGCGTATGTACGGCCACAACGTTGGCCCCTAACAATGGCTGGTTTTGGTCGTCGGCCACCGTACCCCGGATATTGGAAGTGGTAACCTGAGCTGAAATGGAGGACACTGATAGCAATACCAGAGCGCCCAGAAATAAACTTTTGAGCATAACAGAAATTTTGAGTTAGTCTTAATTCGCTAGTCGTAGCGAAATTAGCACAAAAAAAAGAGCTGTGCATGCACAGCTCTTTTAAGTTCTTAACCTTTTATTAAGATTATTTCTGTTCCGCGATGACCTCAAACGGAAAATCCACGATTACTTCCCTATGAAGTCTAATTTGGGCATTGTAGGGCCCGGTCCGCTTAACGGTACCTCCCTGTATGGTTATGAATTTTTTATCGATCGTATGCCCCTCCTTTTCCATAGCCCCGGCAAGATCGGCATTGCTAATGGAACCAAAGAGCTTGTCCCCTACCCCTACTTTTGCTGGAATGCGCAGTTCAAGGGCCTTTAGGGAATCCGCCGTTTTTTGGGCGGCCTCCACAATGGATTTTTCCTTGTGGGCACGCTGGCGCAGATTTTCTGCTAAAACCTTTTTGGCGGAAGGTGTCGCCATGTCCGCCAATCCCTTGGGGATAAGATAGTTTCGGCCGTATCCATTTTTTACCTCGACTAAATCGTCTTTGAAACCCAGGTGTTCCACATCTTGCTTTAATATAACTTCCATTTCGCTTCTCTTTATTTTAATAAATCGCCAACATAGGGCATTAAAGCCAAATGACGGGCCCGTTTAACGGCCTGCGCTACCTTTCTCTGATACTTTAAGGATGTTCCGGTAAGTCTTCTAGGCAACAACTTGCCTTGCTCGTTGACCAATTTCATCAAAAAATCGGCATCCTTATAATCAATATACTTAATTCCGGACTTTTTGAACCTGCAATACTTCTTCTTGGTATTGGTCTCTATGTTCAATGGGGTCAAATACCGGATTTCCCCATCCTTTTTTCCTTTTGCCTGTTGTTGTAATGTCGCCATTTTTTACGCTTTAGCCTTTAACCTTGTTCTTCTTTTTTCCGCCCACTCCACGGCGTGCTTATCCAATTTTACGGTAAGGAAGCGCATCACGCGCTCATCCCTCCTAAATTCCTGCTCATAAGGTCCTATCGTGGCACCTGGAGCGGTAAACTCGAACAAGTGATAAAAACCACTTTTCTTGTGTTGTATGGCATAGGCCAATTTTTTGAGGCCCCAATTTTCTTTGGAGACCATTTTGGCGCCATTCTTAATTAAGAAATCCTCGAATTTCTTAACTGTTTCCTCTATCTGGGTATCAGATAGAACGGGATTTAAAATGAAAACAGTTTCGTAATGGTTCATATGAATTATTATTTTTTTGGAGCGCAAAAATAGGAATATTTACCCACCTTCACAAGAAAACGGAAAAATCTTCGTTATAGACTAACAATCTTTGGAAAATTGGACTTAACCTAAACTTTAACCTAAATAAACTATGGTCATTGCAGATTACACGGAATTCAGGGCGATGTTTACAACTTTTGTTGCAGTTAAACGTCTTTTTTCGGTAATTTGTCGATGATTTAACCCCACAAATCAACCTTCTATGAAATTAAGAAGCATCATTGTTGACGACTCGTCAATGCAGCGAATGGCGGTTGCGAAGTTGGTCAACAATCACCCAAATCTTGCAATGGTGGCGGAGTACAGTAATGCTATCGAAGCAAAAAACGGCATCAAGAACAATGAGATCGATCTTATCTTCCTCGATGTGGAGATGCCCATCATCAACGGCTTTGACCTACTGGAGTCTTTGGAGAACAGTCCTCAAGTAATCTTGATTACCGGAAAACCTGATTATGCCCTAAAGGCCTTTGATTATGATGTTACCGATTATTTGCACAAGCCCATTACCATGGCCCGTTTTGATGCCTCTGTTAAAAGGGCGGTGGCCAAGTATGAGCAAATGCACAAGATCAATGAGGACGAAGAGCATATTTTTGTAAAAAGCAATCTTAAGAAGAGAAAGGTTATCCTAAACGATATTAAGTGGATAGAAGCTTTGGGCGACTATATAAAGTTGGTCACCGATGAAGCCAATATCGTAATCTTGTCCACCATGAAATCCTTTGAGCAACAATTGCCACAGGAAAAGTTTTTACGTATACACAAGTCCTATATAGTGAACTTGGAAAAGGTAGAAAAATTCAACAGTAAGAATGTTGAGGTGGGAGGACGTTCCATTCCCTTAAGCCGTAATAAAAAAACGGAGCTTGCGGAGGCCCTGAGCAACGTGTAGGCCCCTTTTTGAAAATAGAGACTAGACCGCCTGTTGAAATTAGGCGGTTTTTTTGTGCCTTTTTTTAGAAGGATTTCCGGTCCTTTCTATTCCCATCTACATATGATCTACATTGTATATAACGCGTACCCCTCGAAACTGGGGAATGGCACTAAAAGACTTTTCTATCCTCCGGATATTGGCCTTTACAATGAAAGCAGATCTTCCACCTGTCATTTTAATCAGGATATTTTTTAAGTACTGGTTGCGAATACGGGCTATAGGTGGAGACTCGGGGCCCAATATCGTTGCGGTAAGTATATTTTGCAATGAGCTGGCAAACCAAGAACTGGCTTCATTGAGGACATCGAAGTTCTTATGTTTAAAGGTAATCCTTATGATTCTATGGGCCGGTGGATATTTGTAGAGTTCCCGTTGGTATAATTGTTCGGTATACATGCCCGAGTAATCGTTGGTGGATACCTGTTTTAGAATCTGGTGATAGGGATTATAGCTCTGTATAAGCACCTTGCCCCTCTTTTTTGTACGCCCTGCCCTGCCGGCCACCTGTGTTAATAGTTGAAAGGCCCGTTCATGTGCCCTGTAGTCCGGAAAGTTTAGAAGGGTATCCGCATTCATGACCCCGACAAGGCCCACATGTCTAAAATCCAATCCCTTGGAAAGCATTTGGGTCCCTACCAATATGTCCGTCTCACGTTGCTCAAAAGCCGTTATTATTTTCTCATAACTATACTTGCCACGGGTGGTGTCCTGATCCATACGTGCTACCATGGCATCCGGGAATAGTTGGCCCAGTTCCTCTTCAATTTGCTGGGTACCCAAACCTTTGGTGTCCAAAGTAGTACTGCCACAGGCTAGACAGCTTTCCAATAGGGCCATATGGTACCCGCAATAGTGGCAACGCAATTGTTTTTTATATTGATGAAAGGTAAGGCTTACATCGCAGTTGGGGCATTGGGGCGAATGGCCACAGGTAGTACATTCCAAAATAGGAGCGTATCCCCTCCTATTTTGAAATAGGATCACTTGTTCACCAATATCTAAAGTGGCCGTCATTTCTTCCAACATTCGTTCGGAAAAATGCCCCTTCATTCTTTTTTTGCGGATTTGTTCCTTTAGATCTACCAACTCTATATCTGGCATGAGAATGTTCCCGAAACGCCTTGTTAAACGTGCGAGGCCATATTTTCCGATCTCCGCATTATAAAAGCTTTCCGTACTTGGGGTTGCCGAGCCAAGCAAGATATGGGCCCCATGTAATTTTGCCAATACAATGGCCGAATCACGGCCATGGTACCTGGGTGCAGGATCAAATTGCTTAAAGGAACCTTCGTGCTCCTCATCTACCACAACAAGGCCCAAATTGGAAAAGGGCAGGAATAGGGCCGATCTTGCCCCAATAATAATTTGGGCTTTCTGTTCTTGGAACAACACATTGTTCCAAACTTCAACTCGGTCCTGCATGCTGTATTTGGAGTGGTATACGGATACGCTTTCACCAAAGTATTGCCTTAACCTATTAATGAGCTGGGCCGTTAAGGCAATCTCCGGCAGCAGGTATAGGATTTGCTTTCCACTATCCAAGCATTCCTGGATCAACCTAAAATACACTTCGGTCTTCCCGGAAGCGGTTACCCCATGGAGTAGCGCTACTTTTTGCTCATCAAAACTGCGTTGGATATCCTTAAGCGCCTTTTCCTGATCGGCATCCAAGGTCCGTGGAGCGGTCCTTACCCCCTCTCCACTATAGGTAACCCGATCTACCCTTAGTTCATATTCCTCCAACACCCCTTTTTGTATCAATGCTTTGATTACAGCCCTTGAAGTACCACTTATTCTCTCCAAGTCTTTGGTTTTCAACGGTTTTTTATGGGTACTCAGATGTTGAAAGAGTGCCAATATTATCTGACTCTGCTTTGGGGCACGGGACAGGGATTTCAACAATTCCTCCAGCCTTGCCTCGGAAG